>NZ_JAYIQP010000010.1:0-175335 GCF_035026585.1 Xanthomonas sp. WHRI 7945 | reverse complement strand
CGTCGCAGCCGTCGCGGTGCCGGCCATGCTCCCTGTGGGAGCGACTTCAGTCGCGACGCGGAAACCTTCACTCCGCATCGAAGGCATGTACCGCGGCTGGATCGGCGCCGACGGCGTGCCGCATGTGGCGATCTTCAAGGACGAGGCGTTGCCGCTGCCGGGGGCGCTGTAACCGATGTGCGAGCCGGCTGGCGAGCGCCAGCCGGTCCTGCATTCCGGGCAAGGCCCGTCGCGACTGAAGTCGCTCCCACAAAGGAGCGTCGCAGCCGTCGCGGTGCCGGCCATGCTCCCTGTGGGAGCGACTTCAGTCGCGACGCGGAAACCTTCACTCCGCAGGCAACTCTCGGCGGCGGTCGGCCCGCCCCAGATCCAATGGCACATGCCGCCCCCACGCAAACCGCGTAGCGTGCGCGGCTGCCCCGCCATCATGTCCCTGTCAGGAGTTCCACCCCATGTCGCGTACTGTCGTTCTGGCCGCCGCCATCAGCTTGGCGCTGGCGGCCTGTTCCGGTAAGGAGTCCACCCCCGTGCCCGCCGCCCCCGCCGCATCGCAAAGCCCCGCCCCCGCCGCCGCCAACCCGCTGTTGAGCGCCAGCACGCTGCCGTTCCAGGCGCCGCCGTTCGACAAGATCAAGGACGCCGACTACCTGCCCGCGTTCGAAGAGGGCATGAAGCAGCACCTGGCCGAGATCCGCAAGATCGCCGACAACGCCGAGCCGGCCACCTTCGCCAACACCATCGAGGCGATGGAGCGCAGCGGCGAGACCCTGAACCGGGTCAACCGCATCTTCTTCGGCCTGGTCCAGGCCGACACCAACGACGAGCGCCAGAAGATCCAGGAAGCGGTGGCGCCGAAGCTGGCCGAACACCAGGACGAGATCAGCCTGGACCCGAAGCTGTTCGCGCGGATCAAGTCGATCTACGACCAGCGCGATACGCTGAACCTGGAGCCGGAGCAGAAGCGCCTGGTCGAGCGCGACTACGAAGAATTCGTGCGCGCCGGCGCGCAGCTGTCCGATGCCGACAAGGCGACGCTGCGCAAGCTCAACGTCGAGGAAACCACGCTGGCCACTCAGTTCCACACCAAGCTGGTCGCGGCCACCGCCGCCGGTGCGGTGGTGGTGGACGACAAGGCCAAGCTCGATGGCTTGTCCGAGGGCGACATCGCCTCGGCCGCGCAGGACGCCACCGCGCGCAAGCTCGACGGCAAGTACCTGCTCGCGCTGCAGAACACCACCCAGCAGCCGGTGCTGGCCTCGCTGAAGGACCGCGAGCTGCGCACCCAGGTGATGGCCGCCTCGCAGTCGCGCGCCGAGAAGGGCGACGCCAACGACACCCGCCAGACCATCCAGCGCCTGGCCCAGCTGCGCGCGCAGAAGGCCAAGCTGCTCGGCTTCGACAGCTACGCCGCCTACAGCCTGGGCGACCAGATGGCCAAGACCCCGGCCGCGGCGCTGAAGCTGCTCACCGACACCGTGCCGGCGGCCACCGCCAAGGCGCGCAGCGAGATCGCCGAGATGCAGAAGGTGATCGACGCTCAGAACGGCGGCTTCAAGCTCGCCGCGTCGGATTGGGACTTCTACGCCGAGCAGGTGCGCAAGGCCAAGTACGACCTGGACGAATCGCAGATCAAGCCGTACTTCGAGATGGACAACGTGCTCAAGAACGGCGTGTTCTACGCCGCCACCGAGCTGTACGGCATCACCTTCAAGGAACGCACCGACATTCCGACCTACCACCCGGACATGAAGGTGTACGAAGTGTTCGACCAGGACGGCACCTCGATGGCGCTGTTCTACACCGACTACTACAAGCGCGACAGCAAGTCCGGCGGCGCGTGGATGGATGTGTTCGTCGAGCAGGACGGCCTCACCGGCGCCAAGCCGGTGGTCTACAACGTCTGCAACTTCACCAAGCCCGCGCCCGGCCAGCCGGCGCTGCTCAGCTTCGACGACGTCACCACCATGTTCCATGAGTTCGGCCACGCGCTGCACGGCATGTTCTCCAAGGTGAAGTACCCGTCCATCGCCGGCACCAGCACCTCGCGCGACTTCGTCGAGTTCCCGTCGCAGTTCAACGAGCACTGGGCCTCGGATCCGAAGGTGTTCGCGCACTACGCCAAGCACTACCAGACCGGCGCGGCGATGCCGGCCGAACTGGTGGAGAAGATCAAGAAGGCACGCACCTTCAACCAGGGCTATGCGACCACCGAGTACCTGTCGGCGGCGCTGCTCGACCTGGCCTGGCACACCCAGCCGGCCGACGCGCCGCTGCAGGATGTGGACAAGTTCGAAGCCGACGCGCTGAAGAAGTTCAAGGTGGACGTGGCCGAAGTGCCGCCGCGCTACCGCACCACCTATTTCGATCACATCTGGGGCGGCGGCTACTCGGCCGGCTACTACGCCTACTTCTGGTCGGAAGTGCTCGACGACGACGCGTTCGAGTGGTTCAAGGAGAACGGCGGCCTGTCGCGCAAGAACGGCGACGTCTTCCGCGCCAAGATCCTCTCGCGCGGCAACACCGTCGACCTGGCCACCCTGTACCGCGATTTCCGCGGCAAGGACCCCAGCGTCGAACCGCTGCTGGAGAGCCGCGGCCTGAAGGACTGAGGTTCGCCTCGCGCCATGCGCTGATCGAGAACGGGATGGCCAGCGGCCATCCCGTTTCTCGTTGCGACGCAGGCCGGCGCCGGCGGCTCCTGTAGGAGGGGCTTCAGCCCCGACAGCATCCTGCGCCGGCAGGCGCGTTTCGAGCGGCATGGTTTCCGAGCCGACCGCCGACTTCGTGCCGCACCGATAGCCTTGGCCACTTAACGCCGCGCTCTCATGGAGAGCATCCACTGCCTGCTGGGTGCACTGTGGGAGGGGCTTCAGCCCCGACAGCATCCGAAGCCGAGGACGCATCCGCGCCCGGCTACCGATGGTGCAAGCGCGCCCATGCCTTCCGTCACTGGCACGCCGTGCCGCGTCGCGCGCACTGTCGCAATGGCAATGCCGCGATGTCCTCCCGCCCGAATCCCACAGGTGCCCCATGACTTCGACCGACCCGCAAGTCTCCCGCCTGCACCGCGCCGCGCGCTGGACGCGCAAGGAACTGCTGCCGATCGCGGTGATGCTGCTGTTGCTGACCGCCGCGCGCTCCTCGTTCGCCAACCACTACACGGTGCCCAGCGGCTCGATGCAGCCGACCCTGCAGCCTGGCGACCGCGTCGCGGTGGACATGAGCGCCTATGGCCTGCGCGTGCCGTTCACCGAGTGGCGGGTGCTCGAGCGCGGCCGGCCGCAGCGCGGCGACGTGGCCATATTCGACTCGCCGCGCGACGGCACCCGCCTGATCAAGCGCGTGGTGGCGGTGGCCGGCGATCGCGTGGACCTGCGCGACGGCCACCTGAGCATCAACGGCCAGCCGCTGCGGACCGGCAGCGCCGGCGACGAGGAACGGTTCGGCGATCGCATCGCGCATCTGGACCTGGACATCGGCGGCGGTCCGGACCTGCACGACCTGCGCGTGCCGCCCGGCAAGCTGCTGGCGATCGGCGACCACCGCGGCAACAGCCTGGACGGCCGCTACTTCGGCTTCGTCGATGCCGACCGCGTCTACGGCAAGGCGCTGGCGGTGTACTACCGCCGCGGCGAAGGCCTGGAGTGGACGCGGCTATAAATGATGATGCGCGCGTGTCGGCCGCGTCGTGCGACCGGCGCGCGCAGTCTGCGCATGGTGTGCCGGCGCAGATCGCGGACCCGCGCCGGCGTGCGTGATGTTTCCGCTTCAGCGCTTCAGCGCGCCGCCGCAGGAACCTCGGCCAACGTGCGCCACCAGCGCGTGCCGGCGACCGGCGCGTCCAGGTCCACCCGCTCGCCCATGCGCGGCGTCGCCAGCGGCACGTCGGCAGCCGCAGCCAGCGCGACGATGCGCTCGAACGGTTCGTGCCAGGCGTGCAGGGCCAGGTCGAAGGTGCCGTTGTGGATCGGCAGCAACGTGCGCCCGCCCACGTCCAGGTGCGCCTGCAGGCTCTGCTCCGGCTGCATGTGCACGTGCGGCCATTGCGCATCGTAGGCGCCGGTTTCCATCAGGGTCAGGTCGAACGGGCCCAGCCGCTGGCCGATCGCCTTGAAGCCGTCGAAGTAGCCGCTGTCGCCGCTGAAGAAGATCTTCAGCGCGCGCTCCTGGATCGCCCACGAACACCACAGCGAGCGCCCGCTGTCGAACAGCCCGCGCCCGGAGAAGTGCTGCGACGGCGTCGCGGTCAGCGTCACCCCGTCCACGGTGGTCGATTGCCACCAGTCCAGCTGCCGCACCTTGGCCGGGTCCACGCCCCAGCGCAGCAGCAGATCGCCCACGCCCAGCGGCGTGACGAACACGCCGACGCGGTCGGCCAGGCGGCGGATGGTCGCGCGGTCCAGATGGTCATAGTGGTTGTGCGACAGGATCACCCCGGCGATCGGCGGCAGGTCGTCCAGCGCGATCGGCGGCGCATGGAAGCGCTTGGGGCCGGCGAACGCGAACGGCGAGGCACGCTCGGAGAACACCGGATCGGTCAGCCAGAAACCGCCGCGCAGCTTCATCAGCACGGTGGAGTGGCCGAGCCGGAACAGGCTGTGGTCCGGCGCGGCCAGCAGCTGCGCACGCGTCAGCGGCAGCACCGGCAGCGGCAACGCCGGCACCGTGTGCGCCGGCTTGTTGAACAGGAAGTCCCACATCAGGCGCAGCGTCGGGAAAAAGCCCAGCGCGCTGGTCGCGGTGGGGACGGCATTGCGGAAGCGCCCGTGGCGGTACTGCGGCGAGGCCGCATGCGACGGCGGGCGGGACATCTGGCAGACGGCAGCGAGCACGGCGGGACTCCATCAAGGGTAGGTCGGCGCTTGGGAGGCGCCGACAGGAAATTACACTACACAGTGTAGTTTCCTTTCCGGAAAAGTAAACCGCCCGGTGTAAAATGCCCGCATGCCCAGTTCACCCGCCCCTGCGCCGCCCCCGGCGCGCCTGACCGAGCGCAAGCGCCAGGCCATCCTGGAGGCGGCGATCGCCGAGTTCCGCAGCCAGGGCTTCGACGCCACCAGCATGGACCGCGTCGCCGCCAGCGCCGGCGTGTCCAAGCGCACCGTCTACAACCACTTCCCCAGCAAGGACGCCTTGTTCGCCGAGATCCTGCGCGGGCTGTGGCAGCGCAGCGCGGACATGCTCAGCGTGCCGTATCGGCCGGACCAGCCGCTGCGCGAGCAGCTGTTGCAGTTGCTGCAGCAGAAGCTGCGGCTGCTCGACGATCCGGCCTTCATCGACCTGTCGCGCGTGGCCATCGCCCACGGCGTGCACTCGCCCGAGCGCGCCCGCGACCTGATCGCGCAACTGGGCAGCAAGGAAGAGGGCGCCACGCGCTGGATCCGCGCGGCCCTGGACGACGGCCGCCTGCAGCCGCTGGATCCGCAGTTCGCGTCGCAACAACTGGAAGCCCTGGTCAAGGGCTTCGCGTTCTGGCCGCAGATCGCCATGGGCCAGCCGGCGCTGAGCGCCGAGCAGCAGGCGCAGGTGGCGGAGTCGGCGGTGGACATGTTTTTGCGGCATTACGCGGGTGGGTGAGTGCGGGTGGATGCTGAGCTGCCTATGTGGCAGGCAGCTGCTAGCACTGATCGCTCTCGGGGTTCACGCCTTTTGAGCTGCCTATGCGGCAGTGAACGTTGCTCGCCGGCTGCGCTGCCAGCAGCTCGGTTCCTGAGCTATCTACGCGGCAGTGTGAACCTACGCGAAGCTGAAGGGTCGGAAAGACCCCATTTCTGGGCTGCCTACGCGGCAGTGAACGTTAGCAGGCAGATGTTCGAGTGGGCGCAGATTTTCTGAGCTGCCTACACGGCAGTGAACTCGCCGCCGCGCCGGCGCCGGAGGTGTCGGGTTTTCTGAGCTGCCTACACGGCAGTGAACGGCTGCTGGGCCGCCGCCGCGGCCTTTCCCTTTTCTAAGTTGCCTACGCGGCAGTGAACGCAGGGGCAGGCTATGCGTCCTTCGATAGCAATTTCTGAGCTGCCTACGCGGCAGTGAACGATCGACGTGGGTATCCCCGACGAGCTGCGATGTTCCTGAGCTGCCTACGCGCAGTGAACTCTGTGCCGGGCCGCCAGGACTCACGACCTGTTTTCTGAGCTGCCTACGCGGCAGTGAACCTGTGCAATCTGCCACTTCTCGCCGCGCTCCATTTCTGAGCTGCCTACGCGGCAGTGAACTTTTAGGAGCAGCACATGAGCAGCGAACCGAATTTCTGAGCTGCCTACGCGGCAGTGAACCCGCAAAGATCCAACTGGACCCGTTGTCGGAGTTTCTGAGCTGCCTACGCGGCAGTGAACGCAGGTGCAGGCACTGCGGAACTTCTACGACTTTTCTGAGCTGCCTACGCGGCAGTGAACTACAACCGGGAGAAGCGCGAGGTGCGCGCGCATTTCTGAGCTGCCTACGCGGCAGTGAACCTCAGCGATGAATTTTTTACGCTGCCATCCTGTTTCTGAGCTGCCTACGCGGCAGTGAACACTACCTGACGTCGCGGCTGATCCAGACACTTTTTCTGAGCTGCCTACGCGGCAGTGAACCATGTGTTCTACACCGCAGAGCAGGGAACCGATTTCTGAGCTGCCTACGCGGCAGTGAACACCGGAACATTCTTGGCCTGGAATGCACAGATCTTCTGAGCTGCCTACGCGGCAGTGAACGTGATGCGATCCTTGCGATCGCCAAGTTTGCTTTTCTGAGCTGCCTACGCGGCAGTGAACTCGCCGATGATCTTTAGCGGAATACCGTGCAATTTCTGAGCTGCCTACGCGGCAGTGAACCCGAAGATGAGGCCCACGATGAAGGTGTCCATTTTCTGAGCTGCCTACGCGGCAGTGAACCAGTAGCGGTTCACCGATGGCGGCCACGGGAGTTTATGAGCTGCCTACGCGGCAGTGAACTGACCTCCACTCGCAGCGTGCCGTCGCTCGTTTTTCTGGGCTGCCTACGCGGCAGTGAACATGGCCGAAGATCATCAGCCGCAGTAGGACCAGTTTCTGAGCTGCCTACGCGGCAGTGAACATGTACGTGCGCCGCCACAGGAACCGGTAATGTTTCTGAGCTGCCTACGCGGCAGTGAACTACGCGCACTGGCTCGTGTTCGGCACCTCCCTTTTCTGAGCTGCCTACGCGGCAGTGAACATGACGGCGCAGACCAAGGGCATAAATTTGCTTTATGAGCTGCCTACGCGGCAGTGAACTCGTCAACGTCTTCCAGGTCGCGCGCGACCAATTTCTGAGCTGCCTACGCGGCAGTGAACAAGCCCATCAGCGACTTGCCCATGTTCGAACGTTTCTGAGCTGCCTACGCGGCAGTGAACCCCATGCTGGCGGCGCGATGCGCGACTGCTGATTTCTGAGCTGCCTACGCGGCAGTGAACCGGCACGGACGCCTGCCACAGCAGGTTAGCTTTTCTGAGCTGCCTACGCGGCAGTGAACACGCTGGTACTTCGTGGACATCGGCCGCATCCTTTCTGAGCTGCCTACGCGGCAGTGAACTCGTTCCGGCCCTGGAAGTTCGGCCGCGCGAATTTCTGAGCTGCCTACGCGGCAGTGAACTCCGCAACGACCGGTGACTACAAGGCCGATCATTTCTGAGCTGCCTACGCGGCAGTGAACTGCCCATCATTGATGTTTGCGGCACTGACGATTTTCTGAGCTGCCTACGCGGCAGTGAACCTGCACCAGCTGCTTGACGTTCGCGTTGACCTTTTTCTGAGCTGCCTACGCGGCAGTGAACGAAGTGAAGTTGCGTTTCAACGATGACGAACTTTTCTGAGCTGCCTACGCGGCAGTGAACGTGTACGCGATCAGCTCGCCGTTGACGCGGGTTTTCTGAGCTGCCTACGCGGCAGTGAACCTGACTGTGCTCGCTCCGTCGGTTGCCGGCGATTTCTGAGCTGCCTACGCGGCAGTGAACACGCAGTTGCGCAACTCTTTCCTGGACTACGTTTTCTGAGCTGCCTACGCGGCAGTGAACATTCCCGGCGATGGCCTGGGCGAACTCGGTCGTTTCTGAGCTGCCTACGCGGCAGTGAACGATGGTCAGGTTCTTGGCGTACTCTGCGGCACTTTCTGAGCTGCCTACGCGGCAGTGAACATATTCAAAGACCCGCCGCCACTTTCTTGCGATTTCTGAGCTGCCTACGCGGCAGTGAACGCGATTGCCAGCGGCGACAGGGCCAGGCTCTTTTTCTGAGCTGCCTACGCGGCAGTGAACCCCCGAGGCCGGCGTGACCTACACCGCCCGGTTTTCTGAGCTGCCTACGCGGCAGTGAACATCCTGACCGGCAACGGGTTCGCCGTGATGGTTTTCTGAGCTGCCTACGCGGCAGTGAACCGCGGCGCACTCTCAATCGGCCGCCACTTCATTTTCTGAGCTGCCTACGCGGCAGTGAACAAACAAGGGGAAGGGCATGAATGAGATTGAGCTTTCTGAGCTGCCTACGCGGCAGTGAACTGTTCTTTGGGCTAGCGAAGGCCAAACCGAATTTTCTGAGCTGCCTACCGGCAGTGAACTTGGACATTCCCACGCTTGACTGCGCGGTCTTTTTCTGAGCTGCCTACGCGGCAGTGAACGGATGGCGGCCCGTAGCCGTTGCAATGCGAGCTTTCTGAGCTGCCTACGCGGCAGTGAACAGCATTTCATCGGCCGCCGGCGGCGTGTGCATTTTCTGAGCTGCCTACGCGGCAGTGAACATCGACGTAGTGAAGTGTGTCCGGCCGATCGTTTTCTGAGCTGCCTACGCGGCAGTGAACCCTTCTTCTGGGCAACGGTCATGTTCTGGTACTTTCTGAGCTGCCTACGCGGCAGTGAACTCGTCAACGTCTTCCAGGTCGCGCGCGACCAATTTCTGAGCTGCCTACGCGGCAGTGAACAAGCCCATCAGCGACTTGCCCATGTTCGAACGTTTCTGAGCTGCCTACGCGGCAGTGAACACCGCAGACCTGGTCTGGGTGCACCGCGATCGTTTCTGAGCTGCCTACGCGGCAGTGAACGCACCTACATCCCATCCGACGTGATCGGCAAGTTTCTGAGCTGCCTACGCGGCAGTGAACGTGCCCGGTCGCCGCCGCGTAGTCGCCGATGTTTTCTGAGCTGCCTACGCGGCAGTGAACCATGGCGTCGGCCCGTCGCGCCGTCTTGTCCATTTCTGAGCTGCCTACGCGGCAGTGAACCCATCACTTACGGCAGCCAGTACCGTGCAATCTTTCTGAGCTGCCTACGCGGCAGTGAACGTGGTGTCGTCCACGCCCTTGCGCTTGGTCCATTTCTGAGCTGCCTACGCGGCAGTGAACCATTTGGTGCAACGCTCCGGCTTCAGGTGCCATTTCTGAGCTGCCTACGCGGCAGTGAACATGATGAAGCGCCTGGGCGTGACGCCGGAGATTTTCTGAGCTGCCTACGCGGCAGTGAACAAGACAAAAATTTACCCAAGTGCTTGAAAGCTATAGTAACCAAGCGCAAAAAAGCCATCCTCCCTTCCGAGAGGATGGCGTCTAAGTGGTTGATTGTTTGAGTATTTTACTGGTGCGCTAAAAAAGGGTCAGAACCAGGGAACGGTGGCCTCATGGCTAAGGCCATAGCTGTTGAACAGACCTTGCCTGGCTTCTTGCAGCATTGGCCCATGCCGAATGAACAACGGAAAAGCCGCCTGGCCAGTGCTTCGGCTACCAAGTGTGACGAAGGGAAGCCGGAGGCGCTCGGCTGCCGCGTCGGGGAGGCGTTCGATTGCGGTATCGGCGTCCCAGCCGTGCCGTCGCATAGCGCGGCGTCGGAGGCGTGCGGGGCTGCTCTTGGCCTGGACGCGCGTCACCTGCCGGTGCGAGGTTCCGCCAGGTACTAGGGCAATGCCGGAAATCGACAGATGGTCGCCCATGCCCTTGAGCCAGGACGTCGCCATCAGCCCCTGCAATGCAGATTCTGTACCGTGCAGGCGCAGGTGCGAACCCAGGCTTGGCGCCTTGTCGTCGTAGCCGGGGAAGCTGACGCCTATATGCGAGGTGCCCAGTTCCACCAAGCCACGGTGCAGGCGTGCGTACAAGGCTCCCAACAGGTGATGGGGCGCGATGTCCGGGTCGGGCCTGAGCTGGAGGTCGAGATAGTGCTGCATCGTGCCACCTCAGCCTGCGTCGCCGAATACGCCGCCACGGATCAGCGTGGCGATGACGAAATGCTGCTGTTCCAGGCCCGGCGTCTTGTCCTTGATCACCCAGGCGTCGAGCAGGTTGTAGAAGTCCAGCTTCTCCTTCGGCTGACGGTAGGCCTTGCCTTGCGTGGTGACCGAGCCGTACGGTTCCACCGCAATCGCGCCATTTTCCTCCGCCTCCGGGTACCAGGTGTCGATGGTGCGCAGCGCATTGCCGATCTTCTGCGAATGAATGGCGGCCACCGCCTTGTCGCCTTCGCCGACCGCGTAGAGGGTCTTGCTCTTCTTGCTTGTGGCCTTGTCCAGGATCAGCTCCTGCGACGGGAACACCTCCTGGCCTGCGCCGAGGCGAACGAAGGCCGTGACTTGCAACAGCACGTGCGAGCGGCCGGCCAGTCCGGCGGCGATCAATTCGGCCAGCGTCCGCAGGTCGTCGGTTTCGCCTGCCGGTGGGGTCAGGGTGCGCAGCGCGTGGTCGTGTGCCTGGAAGCTCCATTGCGCGGCAGCGCTGCCGTCGCGCAGGTGGATCACCTGTACTTCGACCTGCTCAGCGCCGATCCGGTTGCGCCACAGGAAACGGCCATTGGCCAGGTTGGCGGCGTAGCGCCGGGCCAGCTCGTCGAAGCCGTGTTGCTGCGCATAGCCGCCGACGGTGGCGAGGAGCTTCTTGCGGTAGTCGGCGTCGTTGCAGGCCGAGGGTTCGCCGGCACCGCCCAGGATGCGCAGGGTGAACTGCACTTTCAGCGTATCGGCATCCAGCGGCAGCGCGGCCACGTCCACGGTCTGCAGGTTGGGGTTCTGGATGGCGGCATCGAGCTTGGCCGGGTCGGTCTGCTCCTTGCTCTTGTCCTTGAGCCGGTTGGAGATGGTGCCGCGCACGGATTTCTCGCGCACCTTCACTGGCTGCCAGTTGCCGGCATCGCTGCGGCCGTTCCAGCTGCCGGCGAAAAACAACGCGTCGGAGGGATCGAGCTTGCGCTCGAAGGCGAGGACGGAAGCGGTCTTGAGGGTGTCGTTGGCCATGATGGAATTCCTTGTCGTGATGGACGATCAATCGAAGTTGGTGTCGGTGGCGGGGCGGTAGTCGTTGCGGCAGCGATACAGCCCGGCATCGGGCTGGCTGTCGGCGTACCAGAGCAATTGTTGCGGGGAGTGCAGTCGGTGCGGGCTGAGCCATTCGCCGGCCGAGTACAGGCTCTCGACGAAGCGGAACGGCGTGCTGGCGTCGCGTGCGTTGGCGATGCTGCCGGGCGCATGCAGGTCGCCTAGCGCGCCATAGCCCACCGGGATCGGCACGATCCAGCCTCGGCCGGTACGGTCGTTGCGCCATTCGCCTTTGCCGTCATCTGGGTCCTGCGTGTAGCGCCAGTTGATGCGTGCCAGCGACAGCCATGCGTCCAGTCGGGTGCTGCCGGGCGCGTGTGCCTGAAGCTCGGCCAGCCGCATGTCGAGCAGGTCGTCGCGGGCCACCAGCGTGAAGCCGGGCAGCAGGCGTAGGCGCAGTTTGCGGAAGACTGCGTGCCGGTCGTCTTCGGTGCCGGTCAGGGCGATAGCTTGCGGCTGTTGGCGATGGCGGCCGACTTGCAGCGGTGGCAGCACGCTGCCTCCGGCCACGCGCATGCCTGCCAGAAGGTTGGCAACGGTGGCGAGGTCCAAGGCCTGGGTGGCCGGATCGCGTACCCAGCGTTCGCCTTGCACCGCGAACACCAAACTCAGCTCCAAGTGGATGCGGCCTTCCTCGACGATGGCGGCGGTGCCGCCGTCCTTGCTCACCGGGTTGCGGGTGAGCCGGAATGCCTTGACGAAGCCGCCCTCGGTGACCTGCTCCTGGTGGTCGTGGCAGACCACGCCGACGGCATGGAAGGCGATGTCCAGTCCGGCGGCCCGTGTCTTACGCTCCAGCGCCCACATCAGGCCCAGGAAGGCGGTCATCGATGGAAAGCCGTGGGTGAGTGGGCTGGAGACGGCGTTGGCGTTCTGTACCCGCAGGCGCGGCAGCACCAGCAGATGATCGAATGCCGGGCAGGCGCTCATGCTGCACCTCCTGCCGACGCACGGCGGCGCATCGGCACAGGCCACGCCGCATCGACGATGGCTTGGGCGGCCCAATGCTGGAACTGGTCGTCGCCGAGGCCCGCAATCCTCGCCTCGCGTAATTGGTCGTTGAGCCAGTTGGCGAAGCGCCCAGCGATCTCATCGGGCCAGTCGCCGAAGTCGTAGGCTTCTCTGAAATCGCGATCGTCTTGCTGCCATTCTGGGCGTTGCGGGTCTTCGCGGTCCGGCAGATCGATCCGAGCCGGGTCTAGCCACAGTCGCTCGCACAACGGCAGTTGGCAGTTGGGATCGCGCGTCCAGCCAGGCTCGAAACGGGCGTGGATGGTACTGGCGAAGTAGGCCAGTTGCAGGCCTAGTGCTTGCTCGATCGCTTCTCGCGTTTTCCTGATGGCGTCGTTCTTGGGAGGATTAGTCAACAGGAAGTCGCTCAGCGTCTTGATCAGTTGCCGCACGCCCTCGAACCAGGCGAAGCGTTCCAGCGCCGAGTCCAGATCAAGCAGGCTGCGCGGACGCTCCTGGGTCCAGCGCGGCGGCAGTGAGGCCAGCAGATAGTTCACGCCGCCGCGATCGCTGTTGAGCTGGCTGATGTTCTGTGGCTTGGTGCCGCCCAGCTTGCGTGCGACCAGGTGGCGGTAGTCGCGATAGATCTCGTCGAACGGCTGCTTGTCGCGATAGGCCTGTCGTGCCGCTTTGTTGTCCTCGCCGAAGCGCGCCTCCCGGATCTCGGCATGTACGGCATGTGTCAGGCTGCTGGAGAACAGCGGCTGCAGCAGGTGGTACTGGGTGTCGTCGGCCGGCTCCTCACCGGCCAGCCAGTAAACCTGCTTAGCTGCCTCGTCCGAGCTGGGCTGCGGGTCGCTGCGCACCAGGCTGCCAAATGCTCGCATCCAGTCGGTCGCCACTGCGGCATCGGCGTTCAGCGCGTCGCGCAGGTCGTCGTCGCCGGCCTGCATCCAGTCGAGCAGGCGCCGCCCCTCGATGTCCAGTTTGAGGAACTTGAACACGTCCAGCGCAGCGGCATTGCCGACCACGTCCTCGGCGTAGTCGTCGCCAAGGACGTGGCTACCGATTTCGACGTGTCGCGGTAGTGCGGCAGGCGCGACATGCAGGCTACTGCCACGTGCATCTGGGTGTGTGGCCTTGAGCACATGGGTCACCGCCTGGATCTGTCCGACCCGGCGCGCCGCATCGGCCAGCCAGATGCCATATTCGTACTTGGATGCCGTGTCGGCACCGTCGTCCTTGCCCTTCAGCTTGGCCTCGCGCCGGGTGTCGATGAATGTGGCGATGGCGGAGCGGAAATTTTTGCCTCTATCGGTCAGTTCTTTCATTCCCTCTATTCCCCTAAGATCGTGTTCCATTGATCCAAAGTGCTGTCGATCTTTACTACCCTGCTGTCTGTCCTCTTCTAGTGGATATTTACTTCTGCTTGGCGAATCCTAGCCATGGGTGGAACCTCCATCCTTGCTTGCTCTCCGGAACCTCCACCGTCGCCAGCCGTTCGGCGCAATGCTGCAGGGAGAGGTTGAGGTGCTCGGCCTGCTCGGCGAGCAATGCTATGAGGTCGAACTCGCCCCACGGCGCGATACGCGGGCCGGGATCGAGTTGGATGTCATGGCGCTGGCTGCGCTCGACGGCGGTATAGAGCTTCTCGTCGCGGCGGATGTTGCTTTCCTCGATGCGGTGCAGGACAAGCTGTTCTTCTTCATCGTCGGGTAGCAGGACCAGCGTGATCGAGGGCAGCGGATCGTCGCGGAATGGCTGTTGTTGCGGCAGTACGCCGGTCAGTGCGGCCCTTGGGTATTGCCAGGCGCACGCGGCATCCAATGGAAATGTGACGGCACTGCGGACCGAAGTGGATACGCTGGTGCGGGGCTTGGGTAGCATGCTGTCGGCCATGCGCGCGTGTTCCAGGTCTACCAGATTGTGCTGGGGCTGCTGCTTGGCGTGAGGCAATGGCTGGATACGTGGCAGCGCGGTCAGCGTGGTGTACTCGTCGGCCCGCAACAACTTGCCGAGCCGGTGGGTCTGCAGCCGGAAGCGTTCCGTGCGTGCGCCGTGGGCCTGCTCGAATCCAGGATGCACGAACGCTGGTGCGTCCTGTCCTATCTGTCGAAAATGGCGCAGATTGGTGTCGAAGATCAGCACGTTCGGCGCGGTGCCCGGCGTCCCGCGATGGCGCTGCACGCGCCCGGCAAGCTGGATCAGCGAGCGCATTGACGACGGTTCGGCCACCGCCCAGTCCGCATCCCAGTCGCGGCCGACTTCGCACACCGGGCTGGCGAGCACGATGAACACCTGTTGCTGCTCGGGGCCGGCGTCCAGCGCGGCGCGGATCGCGGGCAGGCGATAGACCGTCAAGCCGTCGCCACGACGATCAAACGCCGCGTCGAGCTGCTGCTCGATCGCCGAGCGTTGCAGCAACGGGAAGCGCGCATGGTAGACGCACAGGTGGATGCGCGTGCCCTCTGGGGCGCCAAGCCGGAACAGCGCCTGTGCCACGTCGAACAGCGGATCGATATTGGCCATGCGCACCAAGCCGAAGCTGACGCGCTTGCCGCTGACCGGATCGGCTTGCGCGTGAGCGGCGTGCAGGTCCAAGCAGGCGGTGCGGACGTGCCCCGCGAATTCGGCATGGATCTGCTCGCGCTGGCGCGACTGAAGTTGCAGCGGCAGCAGCGCGCCCCGCCGCAGCGGCTCGGCCTTCTGCAGCCGCGTGGAACGCCGGCCGACGAATTGCAGGTGCTGCTGCGCGAAGGACGCCGCGTCTGGACAGGCGGCCGTCTGCACACCGAATTCATCGGCCCACAGGCATTGCACCATCACCGCCGCATCCGCGTTGCCGCCGTCGGCGCCGCGGTTGCGTTGGTAGTGCATGCGCCCGGCGCGATAGGCCGCATACATTCCTTCGAGCAACGCTGGCGGCAACGTTGCCGAGGACAGCAGCACACGCGTGCCCAGCATCCCGGCCCAATGCACCAGTCTGGTTAACGCGGGCAGGTCGTCCAGATCGTAGTCATCCAGTTCGTCGAGGATCAGGTCGGCGCTCATCAGCCGCAGCATCGGCGCGATTTGGCGTCCTGCGCGCAGCGATTCGGTGGCCGGAACCATATGATCCACGGTGCAGACCAGCATCGGCGCGGACAGCAGCTTGCGAATTTCCGGGTCGTGCAGCGCGCGGGATAGTAGCGGGTGGTCGGCGGTGGTGCCGTCGTACAGGATGTGGCTGTCCTCCTCCAGCAGCGACTGAACCGAAGCCGATCCGTGGGACTCGGCTTTCTGTTGGTAGTAGTCGAACAGCGCTTGGCTGGCCGAGCCGCCTACGCGAATGGCCAGTTCGTCGTCGCTCAAGTGCAGGTCGGTGCGGTAGCTACGGCCGGTCTGCAAGGTCAGCGAGCGCAATCCGAGTGCATAGGTCGCGCGCATGCCGTGTTGCGGATCGGCCAATGCATAGAGGATGCGTGCATTGCCCAAGGTCTTGCCGCAGCCGGTGGATGCCATGTTGACAATGAACGCACCCTGCGCACGTGCCGCTTCGCGCAACGCGGTCGCCGCATCGGCCGCCTTGTCCTGCCAGGCGAAGCGGGGATCGGCACTGCGCTTGCGCAGGCCGCGGTGCTGAGCCAACCGAGGCAGGTGGCGCTCGAAACCGGGCAGGGCATGGGCGATCAGGCCGGTGGTATGGGTCACGCCCAGCAAGTGTTCCACCAAGGACTGGTTGGGCACCGTGGTACCGGCCTGGTTGCGGGTCGTATTGGCCATCAGCCATGTATCCGCTTGCAGATGCGGCCTGCGCTCGGGGACAGGCTGGTCGTTCTTGTCCAGTCCCAGTCTGGAGTAGGCATGATCAGCCAGCATCAGGCTGAGTCGCGCCAGGTGCATCACGTATGGATTGCCCAGCCAGTCGTCGTCGCGACGCCCGCGCAGTTCAGCCAGGCGCTTTGCCAGGCGCGCAGCCTTTGCACGCCACGCCGGCGTGGCGACCGGCAGTGGACCTGCGGGATTCCAATACGGCTCTATCCTGGTGCGTTCGAAGGGCTGGTGGATCTCGTTCCAGTCGTGCCCGACCAGCGATAGCGGCGCCTCCAGCCACATGGGATTGAAGGTGCGGGCACGGCGCCCTAGCCAGCCCTGAGTGCCGTCCTCGTTAGCGACCGGTATCAACGGCAGGCGGTGGTGCGTCAAGACCAACCAGGCTATCGCCGCAGCGAGGGGCGGCAACTGTTCGAATGGACGCCCAGGGTCGGTATCCAGGCCATCGCGGCGGTAGCGTCCGTCCGCTGTCCAGCTGAGCGCGTCGCTGCCATCCGGATCGGACAGGCGGCGTAGCCAGCCTGCATCGTCGTCCTGGCCGACGAAGGCCTGAAACATGCGCAGCGACACCCATTCGTGGCGATAGAGGTTGCGTTCCTGCAAGTGCCCGCGCAGCCGCGCCTGGAAGGCAACACTTACCTTGCCCAGGTCATGCAGCAATGCGGCTAGTTGCGCCAGCAGCTGGATGTCTTCCGCGCGATGCCAATCGTTCTCGTCGCCGCGACGCAGCACATTGCGCGTGGTGGTGCCTGTCGGCACTGCACCCTGCGCGTTGAAGCGGCCAGCGTCCCCAACGATCCACAAGAGTTCGCTGTGGTCCAGGCCGCGGATCCAATGGCAAGCGACGGCGGTATTCTTGCGCGCGGTGCGGCGCAGGAGCTTGCGCAGGGTATCCAGGCCCGTTTGGGTAATCGGCGTCTGCCAGGTGCGGTCGCCGCGGCGCTCGGCGAACTGGTCGAGGATGCGCCGGGTCTCGGTCAGTGCGCGCTTGTCGCACTGGGACACCAGCAAGATGTTCATGCTGCACCGTCGCGCTTCAGCGAGGCCGTCGCCAGCGCCACCTCCTTGAGTGTCTCGATCATGAAATCCAGCGATTCGCTGCGGGCAAGCGCTTCGATGCAGTTTTGCCGAAACGCTTGTTCGTCGTCCCCGCGCATGGCCGACAAGAACGCCTGCGGGAGGATGCTGGCATCTTTGACTAGGTCGGCGGCATCGAACACCAGCCCGCCGCGCCGGGTTTTCCCGTGCAGGACTGCCAAGCCATGCGGCAGCCCCAGCACCCATGTCGCGGTCGCCCCCAGCCCATAGGCGAGATAGTTGCCGTGATCGAGAAAACGGTTGGCCGGATCGTTGCCGGCGCCGCGTTTGGCGCGGGTGAACTCGCCGTAGCCGACGGTGTCCACGGCCAGCTTGAACAATGCCTTGGTCAGGCGTGCCTCTTCGGTCAGCAGGGCCGTGTTGTCCTGCGCCAGTTCGATGTTCCTGGAACTTCTTTCCAACAACTCCTGCAGGCGGGCGGCGGGAGGGGCGAAACCAGCATCCTTTAGTGGGCGCAACAGCCATTGCTCGCCGATGCGCCGGTTGCGTGCTTGTTGGAATGCTTTGGCCGCGCATAACCGCAGGTCGTCATCGAACCAGAACCTGACCCAGGCCTGTAGATATTCGGTAGGCCGGTATTCGCTCTGGGGAGAGAACCAAGTGACCTCGACGTCCATTTCGTTCGCCGTGAACAGCGGCGTACCGCCACCGCCGCAGAAGCCCACCAGCACGCCTGCCTTGGCCAGCTCGCGCATGGCGGCCTGGGTAATCGACGTGCCCGTTCCTAGTAACAGCGTTGTGGTGTTCGCGATCGGAATGTTCCAGTACAGCGAACGCTTTCCCGCGTCGGTCACATACTCGACGCGCCCGCCGTTGACCAGCACACGGCAATGCTGGAGATAGTAGAGATTCGCCCGTTTGGAATGCAGGATCGTTTTCAGATCCGAAGCTGGCAGTGCGTCCATGTACCCCTTGTGGGCCGGCAGCCGTTGCGCTCGCATCGGATCCGCGGCCTGTTCAGGCTTGGATATTAGACCCAAGTTGTCGTGTTCTTGGGTCTAGGTTGTGGACAAATTTTTTGGCGAGCATGGACCACTGCAACAGATGGCCGACATCGGTCGTGATCGCTCCGCCCCGTGCGCAGGTGTGGTGCTTGTGGCTCAGTCCTCCGACCACACCGCCAGCTCGTAGCCGTCCTGGTCGGCGAAATGGAAGCGGCGGCCGCCGGGGAATTCGAACAGCGGGCGGACGATGCGGCCGCCGGCGGCTTCGATGCGCGCCTGGGTGTCGGCCAGGTCGTTGGAGTACAGCACCACCAGCGCGCCGCCGGGCTGCGCGGTGCCGTGGAAGAAGCCGCCGCTGAGGCGGCCGTCGCGGAATTCGCAGTAGTCCGGGCCGTAGTCCTGGAAGGTCCAGTCGAACGCCTGGCCGTAGAACGCCTTGGCCGCGGCGATCGAGGCGACGGCGAATTCCAGGTAATCGATGCGGTGCTGCTGGTCGGCGCGGCTCATGGCGGGCTCCGTGAAAAGGGAGGCCAGTATCCATCGCCACGCCGTCGCCGGCTTGGCGAAAACGGCCAGCTCAACGCGCGTGCCGCCGCACCAGCTCGCGTGGGCTGAGCCCGGTCAGCTGGCGGCTGTCGCGAACCAGGTGCGGCGCGTCGCCGTAGCCGGCCTCCAGCGCCGCCGCGGTCAGGGTGGCGTGGCCCGATGCCAGGCGCAGGAAGCGTTGCAGGCGCAGGATGCGCTCCAGGGTCTTGGCGCCGTAACCGAACGCGTCCTGGCAGCGGCGCCGCAGCGAGCGTTCGCTGATGCCCAGGCTGCGGGTCAGTTCGGCCATCCGCGGCGCGGTGTCGCCGGCCAGCTGCGCGAACACCCAGGCCATCGGCAGGTCCGCCGCGAGCGGGCGGCTGGCGCACAGCGCGTGCAGCAATGGCAGCGGATCGGCGCCGTCCTCCAGCCGCGTCTGCCAGTCGCGGCCGCGTCCGTCCCACAGCGCCTCCAGGGCGATGCGTTGGTCGGCGATGGCATGCAGCGGGACGCCGAGCAGGCTCGCGCCCGCGCCGGCGGCCAGGCGCACGCCGCTCAGCACGCTGCCCGGTGCCAGCGCCACGCTGCTGGCGCCGCGGTCCGGCCCGGCCACGAACAGCGCGCACCCGTCCCAGATCAGGTCCACGCAGCCGTCGGGCAACACTTGTGTCGGCAGCGGATCGGCATCGCCCTGGCGGAAACGCCAGCTGCAGCGCAGGCGGTCGCGCAATGCCGGCGGTGCATCAATTTCGGCGTAACGGGAGGGCGTGGGCAAGGCGATGGTCATCGGGGCGATCGGCGTTGTGTGCACGGTACGGCCTGCGCGCGGAAGACACGAGCAGCATTCGCCAGCCGCGCGCGCTGCCGGTTCGCCGAGGGCACTGCGGCGCCGCTCGGCCGCCGGCGCTCAGCGATGGGAGCGGCCAGCGCCGAGCGCGTCGCTGCCGGCCTGCCGCTGCCGGTGGAACCAGGCCACCATCGGGGAGGCCATCAGCGTGGTCACCAGGGTCATCCCGAACAGCAGGGTGAACAGGTCCGGGCCGATCAGGCCGCTGTCCAGGCCGATCTTGATCACCACCAGTTCCATCAGGCCGCGCGCGTTCATCAGCGAGCCCACGGTCAGGCTGTCGCGCCAGTCGTGGCCGCTCAGGCGCGCGCCCAGCGTACAGCCGAGCAGCTTGCCGAGCACCGCCACGCCGATCACCAGGACGAAGCCGGCGATGCCCGCGCCGGCGAGCGCGCTGGGGCTGGTGGCCTGGCCGGCGACCGCGAACAGCACCGGCATCAGCAGGGTGATCGCCAATGGCTCGATGCGTCCGGCCAGATGTTCCAGCAGGCGGTCCTCGCGCGGCAGGCAGATGCCGAACAGGAACGCGCCGAAGATCGCATGCAGGCCGATCCACTCGGCCGCCGCCGCGCACGCCAGCAGGCCGATCAGCACCCACACCAGCGCGGTGGGCGCGTAGCCGCCGTCGCCCACGCGCGGCCTCAGCAGGCGCGCATAGAGCGGGCGCAGGACGCCGAAGACCACGGCGACCAGCACCAGCACGCCCACCGCGGTGAAGCCGACGCCGCCGTGCGTGTTGCCGCCGGTCAGGGTCAGCACGATCGCCAGGAAGATCCACACGGTGGCGTCATCGATCACCGCCGCGCCCAGCGCCAGGCGGCCGGCCGGCGTGCGCGTCATGTTGCGGTCCTTGAGGATCCGCGCCAGCACCGGAAACGCGGTGACTGACATCGCCGCGGCGATGAACAGCGCGAACGGCCAGAAGCCGATGCCGTGCGGCGCGAAGCGCGGATACAGCCATGGCGCGGCGGCCAGGCCGAGCAGCAACGGCAGCACGATGCCTGCCAAACCGACCGTCATCGACGCGCGCACCTGCGCCTTGGTGCCGTCCGGCGCGCGCAGTTCCACGCCGACGACGAACATGAAAAGCACCACGCCGATGTTGGCCAGGCCGGACAGCGGCGGCAGGCTGGCGTGTGCGAACAGCGCGCCGTGCAGCTCCGGCAGCCAGGCGCCGAACGCGATCGGCCCGAGCAGCAATCCGGCGGCCATCTCGCCGATCACCGGCGGCTGGCCGACGCGTTGCAGCAACGCTCCGCACAGGCGCGCCACGCCGAGGATCACCGCCAGTTGCACCAGCAACAGCGTCGTTGGATTCATCGCATCAGCCCTTCCACTGGATCGGAGCGGCGCGTACCTGCAGGCGGTCCGCGGTGTGCATGGTCATCGGTCCTGTCCCCGGCGCCACCCGCCGAATGCGCCGCGCGCGGACGGTGCAGCGTCCTGGCTAGTCTATGCCGACCAAGGCGCGCGAAGCAGTCGCCGCCGGTGCGGGCATCCAGCTCGCCGGCCATTGGTCCGGCCCCCCGCAGGCAGCCGTGCGGCGGCGGCCGATCCGCCACCGTTGCAACCACGCCGATCCGCACGCACCGCCATGCAGGCGTGGCGGCAGCTTGGCTCAACGCTCCGACGGCCCGCTCTCGTCGTAGCCGCGCGGGGTGAACAGGTCCGGCTGGATCAGCTCGATGAAGGCGCGCGCCTGCGGCGACAGGAACTTGCCCTTGCGCACCACCACGCCATAGCTGCGGGTGGGGAAATAGTCGCCGAGCGAGCGCGTGGCCAGCTTGCCGCGGTCGGCCTCGGTGACGCAGATGGAGCTGACGATGGAGATGCCCATGCCCATCGCCACGTACTGCTTGATCACTTCCCAACCGCCCACTTCCAGCGCCACCGTGTACGGCACCCGCGCCTGCTGGAACACCAGGTCGACCAGGCGGTAGGTCACCTGGCGCTTGGGCGGCAGGATCAGTGGATACGGCGACAGGTCGTCCAGGGTGAGCTTGGGCTTGTTCGCCAGCGGGTGGTCGCGCGGGGCGATCAGCAGTTGCTCGAAGCGGTACACCGGCGCGTAGCTGAGGTCGGCCGGCACGTCGAGCATCGAGCCCACCGCCAGGTCCACCGCGTCCTCGCGCAGCAGGTCGGTGCCGTCGGCGCTGATCGCGTTGTGCAGGGTCAGGCGCACCTCCGGGTGGCGGGCGCGGAAGTTCTCCACGATCTTCGGCAGCAGGTACAGGATGGTGGAACTGTTGGCGGCGATGTTCAGTTCGCCAGCATCCAGCCCGCGTGCCTTCTCGCGGAAATCGGACTCCAGCCGGTCCAGGCTCTCCACCAGCGGCTGCGCCATTTCGTACAGCAGCTGGCCCTCGCGGCTGGGGATCAGGCGCCGCCCGCTGCGCTCGAACAGCACCACGCCCAGCTCCCGTTCCAGTGCCTGCAGCTGCAGGGTCACCGCCGGCTGGCTGACGAACAGCGCCTCGGCGGCGCGTGAGACCGAGCCCAGTCGCACCGTCTGGCAGAACGCGCGCAGCGGCTTCAGCCGGTCGGATTTGTAAGGAAAACGAGGGGTTGCGGTGCCGCGCGTAGGCATGGCGTGATAGATATAAGGTGAGCTTATTTAATGCATTGATAAAACTGTATTGTCAAATACTTGTGGCGGACGCACGGTGGCAGCCCGGAAACATCGAGGAACCCCACCATGTACGCCGCCGCCTTCGCCGCTTCATCCCCCTCCGCCGACCGCTCCACTCCAGGCATCACCCTGACCGCCTCGCTGGCCGGCCAGGACGCCTTGCTGCCGCCGGCGGCGCTGGCCCTGCTGGTGTCGCTGCACCGGGTGATCGAGCCCGAGCGCCAGGCGCGGCTGGCGGCGCGGCGCGAGCGCCAGGCCTGGTTCGACGGCGGTGGCCTGCCGGACTTCCGCGCCGACACCCAGGCGATCCGCGACGGCGACTGGCGCGTGGCGGCGCTGCCGGCGGCGCTGCAGGACCGCCGCGTCGAGATCACCGGCCCGACCGATCCGAAGATGGTCATCAACGCGCTGAACTCCGGCGCCAAGGTGTACATGGCCGACTTCGAGGACTCGACCGCCCCGACCTGGCGCAACCTGGTCGCCGGGCAACGCGCGCTGGCCGAAGCGGTGGCCGGTACGTTGACCTTCAGCGCGCCGCCGGCGCGTGACGGCAGCCAGGGCAAGCGCTACACGCTCAAGCCATACGACGAGCAGGCGGTGCTGATCGTGCGCCCGCGCGGCTGGCACCTGGACGAGAAGCACGTGCTGGTCGATGGCCAGCCGCTGGCCGGCGGCCTGTTCGACGCGGCGCTGTTCGCCTTCCACAACGGCCGCGCGCTGCTGGCCAAGGACCGCGGCCCGTACCTGTACCTGCCCAAGCTGCAGTCGATGGAAGAGGCCGCGCTGTGGGAGGCCGCGCTGTCGCACATCGAGGCGATGCTGGGCCTGCCGCAGGGCCAGATCAAGGTCACCGTGCTGATCGAGACGCTGCCGGCGGTGTTCGAGATGGACGAGATCCTGCATGCGCTGCGCGAGCGCATCGTCGGCCTGAACTGCGGCCGCTGGGACTACATCTTCTCCTACCTGAAGACCTTCCGCCGCCACCCCGACCGGGTGCTGCCCGAGCGCGGCCAGGTGACCATGACCCAGCCGTTCCTGAAGGCGTATTCGGAACTGCTGATCCGCACCTGCCACCGCCGCGGCGCGCATGCGATGGGCGGCATGGCCGCGCAGATCCCGATCGGCCACGACGAGGCGGCCAACGAGCAGGCGATGGCACGGGTGCGGGCGGACAAGCTGCGCGAAGTCAGCGCCGGCCACGACGGCACCTGGGTCGCGCATCCGGCGCTGATCCCGATCGCCCGCGCCATTTTCGACGAGCACATGCACGCGCCGAACCAGCACGACGTGCGCCGCGAGGACGTGCAGGCCGACCGCGACACGCTGATCGCGCCGTCCGCCGGCACCATCACCCGCGCCGGCTTCGAGGGCAACATCGAGGTCTGCGTGCGCTACCTGGCGGCATGGCTGGACGGCAACGGCTGCGTGCCGATCCACCACCTGATGGAGGACGCCGCCACCGCCGAGATCAGCCGCAGCCAGCTGTGGCAGTGGTTGCACGTCGGCGGCCTGCACCTGGACGACGGTACCGCGATCGACTTCGCGCTGTTCGACGCGTGCATGCGCCAACTGCCGGCGCGCCTGGGCGAGCGCGCGCTGCTGCCCGGCGGCAATCGCCTCGACGACGCCATCGCGCTGCTGGACGAACTGACCCGCAGCGACGATCTGGCCGAGTTCCTGACGTTGCCGGCGTACCAGATGATCGATTGATTGGACGGCAGGGATTCGGGATTGGAGATTGGGGATTCGCAAATGCGGATCCGGCGTCTTCCGAATCCTGCGCCACGTCCTTGTCTCCACCGCACCACCGTTTCATCGCCGTATCCATTCCGAGGAGAACGCAAGATGAGCACCACGCTGCAGACCGCCGAACAGATCCAGCACGACTGGGCCACCAATCCGCGCTGGGCCGGGATCACCCGCAACTACACCGCCGCCGACGTGGTGCGCCTGCGCGGCACCGTGCACGTGGAGCACTCGCTGGCCCGGCTCGGCGCCGAGAAGTTGTGGAAGTACCTGCACGAAAAGGACTTCGTCAACGCACTGGGCGCACTGACCGGCAACCAGGCGATGCAGCAGGTCAAGGCCGGGCTCAACGCGATCTACCTGTCCGGCTGGCAGGTCGCCGCCGACGCCAACCTGGCCGGGCAGATGTATCCCGACCAGTCGCTGTACCCGGCCGACTCGGTGCCGGCGGTGGTCAAGCGCATCAACAACACGCTGCTGCGCGCCGACCAGCTGCACCACGCCGAGGGCAAGGACGAGATCGACTTCCTGCAGCCGATCGTGGCCGATGCCGAGGCCGGTTTCGGCGGCGTGCTCAACGCCTTCGAACTGATGAAGGCGATGATCGAGGCCGGCGCGGCCGGCGTGCATTTCGAGGACCAACTGGCCTCGGTGAAGAAGTGCGGGCACATGGGCGGCAAGGTGCTGGTGCCGACCCGCGAGGCGGTCGAGAAGTTGAACGCGGCGCGCCTGGCCGCCGACGTGCTGGGCGTGCCGACGCTGCTGGTCGCGCGCACCGATGCCGAGGCCGCCGACCTGGTGACCAGCGACATCGACGCCAACGACCGTCCGTTCACCACCGGCGAGCGCACCGTCGAAGGCTTCTTCAAGACCAACAAGGGCCTGGACCAGGCGATCAGCCGCGGCCTGGCCTACGCCCCGTACGCCGACCTGATCTGGTGCGAGACCGGCAAGCCGGACCTGGAGTTCGCGCGCCAGTTCGCCGAGGCGATCCACGCCAAGTTCCCGGGCAAGCTGCTGGCCTACAACTGCTCGCCGAGCTTCAACTGGAAGAAGAACCTGGACGACGCGACGATCGCCAAATTCCAGAAGGAGATCGCGCGCTACGGCTACAAGTTCCAGTTCATCACCCTGGCCGGGTTCCATGCGCTGAACTACTCGATGTTCAATCTGGCGCACGGCTATGCGCGCCGGCAGATGAGCGCCTTCGTCGAGTTGCAGGAAGCCGAGTTCGCCGCCGCCGATCGCGGCTTCACCGCGGTCAAGCACCAGCGCGAGGTCGGCACCGGCTACTTCGATGCGGTGGCCCAGGCGATCCAGCAGGGCCAGTCCTCCACCACCGCACTGAAGGGCTCGACGGAGGAAGAGCAGTTCCACGGCGAAAAGGCCGCCTGACCTGCAGCCGGGCGTTCGTTGTCGCCGATCCCCACGGGAGGGGAGAGCCCGGGTTCGCCCGGGCTTTTTTTGTGCCGGCCGCGGTGCGTGCCGCCCTCTGTGTGGTGTCTACGAGATGCGCCAGCTCGCATCCGGCCAAGGCGCGCTCGCCAGCCTGGCGTGCGTTCTTTTGCCATCTCCGCTGCCGCGAGATCGGCTGTGACCTGGCCGTCGGTGCGTCGTGCAGATGCTATGCTTTGTGCACGATGGCGAGCGACGCCAGGAGCCAGTGGGGGCCCGGATGAGTTGCGACAGCGCCGCATCCAACGTACGCGAGACAATTCCGACGGTTGGTGTGGTCGCCCCCAAGCCTAGCGAGCTGGCGGTGCTGACTGCGGCGGAGCTGCGCCTGTTCTCCGAGTTCGGCCGCACGCGGACGGTGCGTGCCGGCGACGTGCTGTTCCGGCGCGGCGACGGCGGCAGCGCCATGTTCGTGATCAGCAGCGGCGTGATCGACCTGGATTTCGGCGAGGACCTGGTGGTCAAGCATCTCGGACATGGCGAGTTCTTCGGCGAACTCGGACTGTTGATCGGCAGCCACATGCGCAGTGCCGATGCGATCGCCGCCAGCGACGGCGTGCTGGTGGAACTGGACCACGACGACTTCCAGCGCCTGGTGGAGCGCGACCCGGGCCTGGTCGCCTACTTCCTGCGCCGTACCATCATGCGCGTGGTGATGAACGAGCAGACCCTGATCCGCCAGTTGCGCCGCCGCAACCACGATCTGGAAGCGGCGCTGGACAATCTCTACGCCACCACCCACCAGCTCAGCCAGACCGAAGAACTGGTGCGCACCGACGAGCTGACCGGCCTGCACAACCGCCGCGGCCTGATCCTGCGTCTGCAGGAGTGCCGCCGCGACGGCCGCTCGCCGGGACCGGGCCTGCTGCTGATCGACTGCGACCGCTTCAAGCACATCAACGACGAACACGGTCACCTGGTCGGCGACCGCGTGCTGCAGAACGTCGCCAACATCCTGCGTTCCGTCGCCGGCGAGGACGACATCGCCTGCCGCCTGGGCGGCGACGAGTTCTGCCTGCTGGTGGCGACCGGCAACGCGGAAGACCTGCGCCGCATCGGCGAGTTCGTGATCGCCACGGTGCAGAACCTGCTCGGCGTGCCGCATCCCTCGCCGCATATCTGTCCGGTCAGCATCGGCATCAGCCGGGTCGATCCGCAGTCCGACTGGAACGACTGGTACGCCAATGCCGACGCCGCGTTGTACGAGGCCAAGCGCCTCGGCGGCAACCGGCTGTACTGGCACGACGTCGCCTCCGCCCCCTACTGACGCGCGCGCGTCCTCGAGCCGCCATGAACGACGCCCACCAGCCCCAGCCCGAGGTCCCGCAGCTCCGCACCCTGCTGCTGACCGACCTGTGCGATTCGGTGGCGCTGGTGGAGCGGCTCGGCGACGCCAACGCCGCCGAACTGTTCAAGCTGCACGACTCGCTGGTGCTGGAACTGCAGCAGCGTTGGCGCGGGCGCCTGATCGACCGCTCCGACGGCCTGCTGCTGCTGTTCGAACGCCCGATCGACGGCCTCGGCTTCGCCCTGGACTACAGCCGCGGCCTGCACGCGCTGGGCGCGCAGCGCAAGCTGGAGCTGAAGGTGCGCGCCGGCCTGCACGTCGGCGAGGTGCTGACCTGGCGCAACAGCGATGCCGCCGTGCAGGTCGGCGCCAAGCCGCTGGAAGTGGAGGGCCTGGCCAAGCCGACCGCGGCGCGGCTGATGACCCTGGCGCGGCCCGGGCAGATCCTGCTGTCGGCGGTGGCCGAGTCGCTGACCCACCGCGCCGCGCGCGAACTGGGCGAGCGCGGCGAACGCCTGCTGTGGAAGTCGCACGGCCGCTGGCGCTTCAAGGGCGTGCCGACGCCGCAGGAGATCTACGAAGTCGGCGAAATCGGCAACACCCCCCTGCGCGCGCCGAA
This sequence comes from Xanthomonas sp. WHRI 7945, assembly GCF_035026585.1. Taxonomy (NCBI): domain Bacteria; kingdom Pseudomonadati; phylum Pseudomonadota; class Gammaproteobacteria; order Lysobacterales; family Lysobacteraceae; genus Xanthomonas; species Xanthomonas sp. WHRI 7945. The sequence goes on along the minus strand of NZ_JAYIQP010000010.1, from coordinate 148,131 downwards.
GCCGACGCCGAAGGCGTGGCGTGACATCCCGCTGTGGCGCCGCCCGGCGGCGCTGGTGGCGGAGGCGATGCTGACCCTGACGGTGGTCGCCGCGCTGCTGTTCTTCGGCCGTCCGGAGCCGGCGATCGCGTTCGCCGAACGCGACTGGATCGTGGTCGGCGACCTGCGCAACCTCACCGGCAACGCGACGCTCGACGCCTCGCTCGACCAGGCGTTCCGGATCAGCCTGGAGCAATCGCGCTACGTCAACCTGCTCAGCGACCTCAAGGTGCGCGACACCCTGGGCCGGATGAAGCGCAGCCCCGACAGCAAGATCGATCGCGCGCTCGCCTCGGAGATCGCGCTGCGCGACGGCGCGCGCGCGGTGATCCTGCCGACCGTCGCCGAAGTGGGCGGGCGCATCCGCGTCACCGTGGAAGTGGTCGATCCGGCGACGCAGGCGACGGTGTATACCGAGACCCAGACCGGACGCGGGCTCGAATCGGTGCTGGCGTCGGTGGACACGGTCAGCGGCCAGTTGCGGCGCCAACTCGGAGAAGCCATCCAGTCGGTCGATCAGGCGTCCAAGCCGTTGCCGCAGGTGACGACATCCAACCTGGACGCGTTGCGTGCGTATGCGCTTGGCATCGATGCCACGGGCAACGCCAACTGGAAGCAGGCCGAACAGAATTTCCGTGCGGCGCTCAACCTCGACCCGCAGTTCGCGCTGGCCTATGTCGGCATTGCCCGGGTGTTGATGGCGACCTCCGACCGTGCCGCGGCGGTACCGTACTTTCAGAAGGCGCTGGCGTACAAGGCGCGTCTGCCAGCGCGCGACCAGCTCTATCTCGATGCCTATTCGGCCGAACTCAGCGACAGCCCGGCCGCACTGGGCGGGTGGCAGCAGTTGGTGCATCTGTATCCCGACAGCTTCGCCGGACACGGCAATGCGTTCTGGCACCTGTTCCAGGCCAACCGCTTCGCCGACGCGTTGCCGCATGCCGTTGCCGCCGACACCGCGCAGGATCCGTATCGGTCGATCGCCATCGACGACATCGGCCGCATCTACCTGGTGCAGGGAAAGCTGGAGCAGGCCAAGGCCCAGTTCACCCAGATCGCACTGCAGGACAAGAGCGGTCCCGGCCGACGCCTGGCCAACGTACTGGCGTTGCAGGGCAACTACGCCGAGGCCGAGGCGCGGTTGCGCGCCATTCCCAAGAGCGACTATGCCAACGACGACATGGTGCCGCGGCTGGACCTGATCGCGCTGAAGGTGGACCAGGGCAAGTGGGACGAGGTCGCCGTCGAGCTGGACGATGCGCTCAAGGCGAGCCGCGCGGGCAACGATTTCACCCAGGCCCAGTTCGGCTTCTTGCAGCTATCGATCCAGGCGTTGACGCAGCAGTCCGGCAAGGTGCTGCCACGGCTGCGGCAATGGCAGCACGCCCAACTGCAAAGACAGGAGCGGGCGCTTCCTGGCGAGCCGTATGCCAGCGATCGCGCCGCGCTGATTCTCGCCGCCGCCTATCTGGCGCAGCGCCTCGGCGACGACGCGTTGTCGGCGCGTGCGCTGCAGGTCGTGGGTCCGTGGGTGGAGGTCTCGGCGGATCCGACCCTGGGCAAGCTGCTGCGCATCGTGCAGGCCGGGCAGTACCGCTTGCGCGGCGACTACACGCAGGCGCTCGCCTTGCTGGCGCCGCGCGAGGACGACCTGCTGCAGGCGCGGGTGGCGCTGTATCACACCCTGCAGGCGGCCGGCGAGCATCGCCAGGCACTGGCGCAGGCGGATTGGATCGGCGCGCACCGAGGCCTTGCCTATGGCGAGGCCTCGGTGTCGCAGTCGTTGCAGACCTTGAATGTCGCCGATACGCGCATGGCCGATCGCTGGGCGGCGCAAGCCCTGTCGGATCTGGACAGGGCCCCGGATGCGCGGCGGCGACTCGACGCGCTGTTCGCCGCCTGGCCCAGCGCCGCGATGCCGGCTTACTTGAGGGAGACGGTCGAGGCGACCTTGCCGGCTTCGAAACAGAAGACGACGTGATGGTTGCCGTCCACCGTCAGGTGGCTGACCAGTTCCTTGCGCGCCTTGGCGATTTCTTCCTTCGACGCCAGTTCCTGCGAGGTCATGCAGAAGAACGGCGCGCCCTGCTTGGGCGGCGCCGGGTCCGCAGCCAAAGCATGGTCGGCAGGCTTGTAGCCGAGGCTGGCCAGCGCGGCGACCGGATTGTCCTGGAAGCTGGCGCGGAAAGCGTCGTCGGTGCTGAGCAGCTCCAGCAGGCGATCGGCGATGTCGGCGGGCAACGGGTCGTGAGGGGCGCTAGTCATGGCAATGTCATCTCGCAGGGAAGGGTGGTGTTCGGCGTGGCGTGTAAGGCGCAGCCACTATATCTCTATCGGCATAATCCCCTGCCAGGTTGAGTAGGTCTTTCCGTATGCGCGTGCGCCGTTGTTTTCATCTGTTCCTCGAGCCACGTGAGGTCAGCCGCTTCGACATGGCTTCGTTGCTGGCCGGAGGCAATGGCCTGGCGCGCGGGCGCCAATGGGTGGTGCTGGCCCCGCATCTGGAGCAGGAACTGGAAGTCGATGCACTGGAGCGCGAGCTGCTGGGTGCGCTCAGCGCGGGCGATTGGACCGACGCGCAGGCCTTGCCGGCGCAGTGCGCCGCCGCCAGCGCGCGCCTGCTCGAGGTCGGCCTGCTGCTGCGCGACGACGACGATGCGCCTGGCGGTTTCGCCGAGCGCGATGCCGCCATGCGTGACGCCTATTGGTGGGGTCCCGCCGCGCTGGCGCACCGGTTCGGGCGTTGGCAGGGCAGCGACAGCGTCGTGGCGATGGAGGCCAATGGGCTGACCACGGTCGCCGGCCTGTGCGAAAAGCTCGGACCGCCGCCTGCGGAGGTGGGCGCGCGCTGCGCGCCTTCCGCGCGCCTGCCGCTGCCGCGCGAGCAGGAAGACGACTTCGATGCGCTGCTCGCGCGGCGCGCCACCTGCCGCAATTTCGATACCGCACGGCCGTTGCCGCTGGCCGCGTTCGCGCAGCTGATGCAGCGCGTGTTCGCGGCACGCGCCAGGGTCGAGGCCGACGGCATGGCCGCGTTCCTGAAGAAGAACGCGCCCTCGGGCGGCGGCCTGCATGCCACCGAGGCCTATCTGATCGTGCAGCGCGTGGAGGGTCTCGCGCCGGGCCTGTATCACTACCATCCGCTCGATCATGCCCTGGAGCCGCTGCCCGCCGCGGATACCGCATTGGATACGTTGGCGCGGACCGCAGTGGCCGGCCAGCACTGGTTCGCCGATGCGCCGGTGCTGGTGGTGATGGCGCCGCGTTACGCGCGCATGAACTGGAAGTACCGCCACCATCCCAAGGCCTACCGCGCCTTGCTGCTGGATATCGGGCACCTGTCGCAGTTGCTGTACCTGTGCGCGACGCAGGCGCAGTGGGGCGCGTTCGTGACCTCGGCGATCAACGAGGTGGATATCGAGCGCGCGTTCGGCATGGACCCGCTGCGCGAAGGGCCGCTCGCGGTCTGCGGCTTCGGTTGGCGGGCGCCGGCGTTGACCACCGCCGAGTTCGATCCGGCCGGCGCAGTCTGGCAGGCGAGCGCCTGATGCGGGTCCGCGTGTGGCGGACGGCGGCATGGGGATGTTGCTGCGAGTGCGAATGACATGGCGGCCGCACTGCTGCGTCGTGCCTAGGCGACTCTTGCCCGTCGCCCGTCGCCCGTCGCCTCGCGCTCAGTGCGCCTCGCTGCGCGGCGCTTCGGTCGCGGCCACCGTCGCCTCGTCGGGCGCGGTCGACGTTGCCGGCTTGTCGCGATGCTCGAGCAAATCCAATCGCTTGCCGCCGGGCAGCCGGTAGTCCAACTGCTGCTCCAACGCATCCAACGCGGCGACCTGCACGCAGAGCGCATCGGCCTTGGCTTCCAGTGCCTTGCCGCGGGCGTCCATGCGCCGCTCCAGGTCCTTCTCCATCGCGTCGGTGCGTTTTTCGATGGCGTCGGCGCGACCGGTGAACACCGCGAACATCACCCCGCGGGTCAGCGCGCTGGCCATTTCCTCGGCGGCGGCACTGACGTCGGCTTCGAACGCCTTGTCGAACAGCTCCTGCTGCCAACGGCCCCGGCCGAGCGTGCGGTCCACATGGGCGAGGGCGGCGTCGCGGTGCACCTCCAGCTTGCGCGCCTTGCTGCGGCTGCCGGTGATGGCTTCGACCACGCCGCCGAAGGCGTCGAAGGTGATGCCGACCGTCTCGCGGGCGATGCCGGCCACTTCGGGCATCAGCGCCTGCGCGCCGCGTTCCATCTGCCGCAGGCGTTGCGCATCGGCGCTACCGAGCGCTTGCGCGACGCCGTCCACCTGCAGCCGTCCGTCGTGCAGGAACACCGTCTTCGGCATGCCGTCGCTACGGGTCAGCATGACGCCGGTACGGTCGACGATGACGTCGTAGGGCGTGGAGAAGCCGCATTGCTGCGAGGAGAACTGCGGGCCGGCGGCGGCGCTCGCGGCGGCGCCGAGCAGGCAGAGCGTGCACACGGAGGGCAATAGGCGCATGGCGGCGATTCCTTTGAACGTGGCAGCAGCATCGGCGCTGGACCGTGCCGTGTCGTCTGCGGGAAGTCAGGGTGCGGGAAGTCATGCCTGCCCGGCGCGCCGCGCCTGCAAGGAGCGCGTGGAATCAGCCCGATGCTGCGGGCATCCGCCATTGCTCGTGCAGCGGGCCATCCCGGCCGGCGACCGGATCGCGAGGCGGCAACGGCAGCTGCGCGATGCGGCGGATCGTCTCGGGCGTGGGCGCCTGCCGGCAGACGTCCCAGTCCTGGCCGTCGGGATACGCGCCGACCACCAGGAAATCGGCGCTGGAGGCGATGCAGCAATGGCCGGTGCCCGCCGGCAGCAGCAAGGCGTCGCCGGCCGCCAGCGTGGTCTCCGGCCCGCCCGGGCCGCCGACGACCAGCCGCGCGCTGCCGCGGGCGACGCCCAGGACCTCATGCGCGGTGGAGTGATAGTGGTGATAGTCGTAGATGCCGTCGCGCCATTGCGGCGGCCAGCCGTGCTCGGCGAAGCGGCGTTCGAAGCCCTCGGCACCGCCGTCGGGATCGACCTCGCGATACAGCAGCACCGGCAGGAACGGATGATTGGGTACCCAGTCGTGCGGCGGCAGGAGCCAGTGTTCCAGGTGCATCGTCGGATCCTCGCGGCATGCAACAACGGCGCAGCGGCGCTGAACGCCACGAGCATGCTAGCCAGGCCGTGTCGCGGTCGTGTCATCGCCCGGCGCGGCGATGGCGCGGCTCACAATCTCCTCACTATTTGCGCGCAGAATGTGGCAATCGGATTGCACGACGTGGAGCGCCGGCGGATGAACGATTTACGCATCGACCAGATCGACGGCGCCTTGTCCGCGCTGGACCAGGCCGACCCGCACCTCAAGGCGGCCCTGTGGCAGTGGGCGTATCTGGAGATGCTGCACGAAACCCTGAGCGCGATGCATCAGTTGTCGCACCGGGTCGGCGTGGCCGAACTGGTCGCCGACGCCTGGTTGGCGCCGGTGGACGTGATCGCGCTGGAACAGCCGTTCCTGGATCGCGCCACGCTGGCCGACCCGCGCGTGCAGGCGTTCGCGTTGGCGCTGGGCGAGGCGTCCTCGCGGCAGTCGCGCGCCGCGTTGTGGCGCAGCGGCTACGCCAGCGCGGTGCAGGCCACGCTGCAGGGCATGCAGGCGTTGGCGGGCAAGCACCGGATCGATGCGCAGGTCGCGGCGCAGTTGTCGCCAGCCTAGTGGTGCCGCGCGCCGACGCGGCGCACAGCCAGTCGTGGTCGCCACCAGCGGGTTGCACCATCAGCCGCTCCCAACCCGTGCTCGATGCATCGCTAACGCACTGGACACGTCGCGTTCACCCTGCGGCAACGCCGCCGCCGACAGCCTTGTGCGCATGGCCGACCCCCACCGCCATCCGTCTCCGCAATCGCATCCCGCGCAGCAGACGCCGCAGGCGCCAGGCGCCACTCCCGCCGATGCGCCAGGCATCTCCGAGGCAGGAGCCTGGTGGCGGCAATTGCGCGCCAGCAGGGCATTGCGCGTGTTGGGCGCCCTGCTGCTGGCGGCATTGCTGATCGCTGCCCTGCTGGTCTGGCATGCGCATGCTTGATCGCGCCCCTTCCTGCTCCCGCGGAGTGTCGCCCATGGCCTTTTTCGTCGTCCGTGACCACGTGCGCCTCCACAGTGTGCGGACGCATCCGCCAGGCGGGCACGAGGCCGCGACGCATGCCTGGGTCGCCGCCGAGGTCGCGCGGCTGATGCGCTTGCCGCTAGGCGAGGCAACGATAGGCCGCGGCTTCTACGTGCCCGACGACACCTTGACCGCCGAACAGGCGCTGCAACTGGGCGTGCGCGATGCCAGCGGCCTGCTCGGCGGCGTGGTGCCGCATGCGTTCGTCGCCACCAAGGCGATCAGCCATCCGCTGGTCGCGCCCGACGCGGCCGCGCCACAGGGCTGGAGCCGCGCGCTCGGCGCCGCACTGGGCGAGGCGACGGTGCCCGGCTATACCGCGTTCGCCGTTGCCGACGCGCGCGAGGCGTATGCGCGCCTGCGCCGCGGCGGCCAGGTGCGCTTGAAGCTGCCCCATGGCATCGGCGGACAGGGCCAATCGCTGCTGCACGATGCGCACGCGCTGGATACGGCCCTGGAGGCGGTGGCGCCCGCGGATCTAGCGCAGCAGGGCGTCGTGCTGGAGCGGCAACTTGACCGCTCGACCACCTTCAGCGTCGGCGAGGTGGAGTGCGCCGGAATGACCATCGCCTACTACGGCACCCAGTCCGTCACCCGCGACGGTGCCGGTCGCGAGACCTATGGCGGTTCGCAGCTGTTCGTGATCCGCGGCACGTTGGACGCCCTGCTCGAACGCGAGTTGCCGCCACCGCAGCGCGAGGCGGTCTTGAAGGCGCGCCACTACGACCGCTGCGTTGCCGAGGCCTATCCCGATTTCTACGCATCGCGCCGCAACTACGACGTGATCGATGGCGTCGCGCAGGACGGCACCCGCATGTGCGGCGTGCTCGAGCAGTCCTGGCGCATCGGCGGCGCGACGCCGGCGGAACTGGCCGCGGTCGATGCATTCCAGCACGAACCGGCGATGCACGCGGTGATTGCGGCCACCGTCGAACGCTATGGCGACGCCGCACTGCCGGCCGGCGCGCAGGCGTATTACGTGGGCGAGGATCCGCGCGTCGGCCGCCTGACCAAGTACCGCTACGTGAACGTTGCAGACTGACGATGGAAACCAAACTCTCCAGCATCGATATCGCGGTGGATGGCGACGCATTGAGCGGCACGCTGTTGACCCCGACCAACGGCATGCCCGGGGTGCTGTTCGTGCACGGCTGGGGCGGCAACCAGCATCACAACCTGGTACGCGCACGCGAAGCGGTCGGCCTGGGTTGCGTCTGCCTGACCTTCGATCTGCGCGGCCACGAAGGCATGGCGTCGATGCGCGAGACGGTGACGCGCGCGCAGAATCTGGACGACATCAAGGCCGCCTACGACCGCCTGGTGGCGTCGCCGCAGGTGGATCCGGAGTCGATCGCGGTGGTGGGCCTGAGCTACGGCGGCTACCTCGCCTCGCTGCTGACCCTGGAGCGGCCGGTGGAATGGCTGGCGCTGCGGTCGCCGGCGCTGTACAAGGACGCGCACTGGGATGGACCGAAGGTGGCGCTGAACCAGGATCCGGACCTGATGCCGTACCGGCGCCGCACGGTGGCGCCGGCGGACAACATCGCCCTGGCCGCGTGCCAGCGCTTCCGCGGCGACGTATTGCTGGTGGAGGCCGAGCAGGACGTGATCGTGCCCGGCCAGGTGCTCAAGAACTACGCCGCGGCGTTTTCCAATGCGCGTTCGCTGACCTCGCGGGTGATCAAGGGCGCCGATCATGCGCTGACCCAAAAGGAACACCAGCTCGAATACACCCGTTACCTGATCGACTGGCTGACCGAGATGGTGGTCGGGCGCCGCGTGGCGCTGGCCAAGAACGTGGTCGAGCGGCGCAAGCAGAGCCTCAAGCACACCCAGGGCGATGCGGCGACCTCGCCCGGACAGGGCTCGAAGGAGTTCCACGGCCAGATCGAGGCCAAGGAGCGCACGTCCGACGCGACGCCATCGCGATAACGAGCGCAGGCGCGGCGCAGTGGCGCCGCAGCGGATACGCGACAGCAACTGCCGCGTTGCTGTCGGCAGCGTGCCTAAGGCCCGTCCGCGCCTGTCAATGACTGCTGGCGGATTGCTCCAGGTGGTGCCAGGCGTGGCGTACCAGCCAGCGCGCTTCGTCCCACGGCACCGACAGCGACGGCGCCAGCAGGTGGTAGGACTCCTGCAGCACGCGATACAGCTGCGCCTCGGTGGCGCGCGGATACGCCAGATAGACGTCGTAGCCCATCTTCAGCAGCAGCGAATAATCGGAAAAGCCATGCTGGCCGAGGCGTCCGCTGGCATGGGCATCCTGCCAGTAGGCCATTTCGGCGTTCAGATCGATGGCGGGACGCGTGCGGGCAGGACGAGCGAGAGCGGAAGCGGTCTGCATGGGTAGGGCTCCTCTCGAGTGCTACCCCCTGTCGGTCCGATCCTAGCGGATATTTCCGGCGGATTCCGCAACACGGCGGCAGATTGCGGACGAATCGCTGAATCGATCAGGCTGGTGAGTGCCAGCAACGCTTTGGAAGCGTTTGCAGTGCGGCGATACGCAGCGCGCGGCGACGTCCTGGCGCATTGCGCTGTGGCTTCCATGCCGGATGCGATGCACACTGGCGCCGCACGCCCTGCATACATCCGATTCGCCGCCATGCGCTGGCTGGCCAGGCGCTGCGGAGGCGTGCGCCGGAACTGCGCGCTGCACCGCCACGGTGATTCCGGCAACGATGCAGCGCCCGGGTTGCGACGGCAGCACACGCTGGACATGCGCCAGCCGATCCACGGCGTCTACTACCGCAACACCGCGGTCTCGGCGCGCATCGCATCGTTCCTGGACCATCTGGCCGACGGGCTGGGCCGACGCCGTTCGCTGGGTGACGCATGCATCTGCCACGCGCGCATCGGTGCGGGGCAAGGCCGTCGCCGAATCGGGTTCGCTGGAGCGCGCCACGATGCCGTGAAGATGCGCAGCCGAAACCGGTCACGCATGCACGTCGTGCAGACGCGGACGCCAATAACCTGACTACATCCGAACGACGCCGTGTGCCGCGCCCATGCGCGAAACCGCGGCCGCGGTTCGCCGCCGTGCCGAGCACCGGCACTGGACATCCGTTTGTATATGTAACTATGATTGTTACATGAAACGAAACACACAGCTTTCCGATGTACTGCACCTGCTGGTCCACATGGCCCAGCATGGCGAGCCGATGACGTCCGAGCAGATGGCGGCCTGCCTGCAAAGCCACGCGGTGGTGGTGCGGCGCTTGCTGGCGCGGCTGCGCGACGCGCAACTGGTCGACTCCAGCCGTGGCCATGGCGGCGGCTGGCAGCTGGCGCGCACGCCGGAGACGATCAGCCTGTACGACGTGTACGTCGCCCTGGGCGAGCCGCTCTTGCTCGGCCACGGCGTGCGCGGCCCGCATCCGGGATGCGCGATCGAGCGCGCGGTCAACGACGCGCTCGACGACGGCTACCGGCAGGCACAGGCGGCGCTGGCCGCACAGCTGCAGGCATTGACGCTGCGCAAGCTGGGCCAGCGCGTGCAACGCAAACTCAAACAGGAGCAGAAGACCCATGCAGCATGATGCCGTGATCGTCGGAGGCAGTTTCGCCGGCCTGTCTGCCGCACTGATGCTGGCGCGCGGGCATCGCAAGGTGCTGGTGGTCGATGCGGGCTTGCCGCGCAACCGCTACGCCCCGCATTCGCATGGCCTGCTGGCGCTGGACGGCATGCCGGGCAGCGCGGTGCTGGCGCAGGCCAGGGCGCAGCTGCTGGCCTATCCCACGGTCGAATGGTGGGACGGGCAGGTAGAAGATGCGACGGCCTTGCCCGGCGGCTGGGACGTGGCCTTGGCCGACGGCCGCCAGGTGCGCACGCGCGGCATGGTGCTGGCGACCGGCGTCGCCGACCAGTTGCCGGAACTGCCTGGCGTGGCGGAGCGCTGGGGGCATAGCGTCATGCACTGCCCGTACTGCCACGGCTACGAACTGGGCCGGCAGTCGCGCATCGGCGTGCTCGGCAACGGCACCACGGGTTCGGCGGAACATGCGCTGATGCTGGCCGACTGGGGCCAGGTGACGCTGTTCGCGCAGGGCATGCCGCTGGACGACGCCGAGCTGATGGCCAAGCTGGCCAAGCGTGGCGTGCAGGTGGAGACGCGCCAGGCGGTGGCGCTGGAAGGCGAGGGCACCGCGATCGACGGCATGCGCGTGGCCGATGGCGAGCGCGTGGCGATCCAGGCGCTGTTCCTGGCCGCACCGATGGCCATGGCCACGCCGCTGGCCGAGCGCCTGGGTTGCGCCTTCGACGACGGCCCGCTCGGGCCGTATCTGCGCGTGGACGAGAAAAAGTCGACCAGCCTGCCGCGGGTGTATGCGGCCGGCGACGCCGCGCGCATGTTCGGCAACGCGACCCTGGCCTCGGCCGACGGCGTGCTTGCCGGCATCGGCCTGCATCACGCGCTGATCGCCGAAGACAGCCAGTTGGATACGGCGAGCGGCGGATAAAAAAGGCCGTCCGCGAACGGACGGCCTGCGCCTGCCGGTGCCGCCGCGATCGCCGCGACAGCCTCAGCCCTTCACGCACAGCACCTGGCGCAGCGTGTGCACCACTTCCACCAGGTCGCGCTGCGCGGCCATCACCGCATCGATCGACTTGTAGGCCGCCGGCGATTCGTCGATGACCGCCGCGTCCTTGCGGCATTCCACGTGCGCGGTGGCCTCGCGGTGCTGGGCCAGGGTGATCTGCTGGCGCGCGGCGGTGCGGCTCAGCACCCGGCCGGCGCCGTGGCTGCAGCTGTGGAAGCTGTCGCCATTGCCCAGCCCGCGCACGATGAAGCTCTTCGCGCCCATGCTGCCCGGGATGATGCCCAGTTCGCCGGCACGTGCGCTGACCGCACCCTTGCGCGTGACCAGCAGTTCCTCGCCGGCGTGCGTTTCCTTCTGCACGTAGTTGTGGTGGCAGTTCACCGCCAGCTTCTCCAACTGGAACTTCGGCAAGCGGTGGCGCATCTCCGCCAGCACCCGCGCCATCATTGCCTCGCGGTTCTCGCGGGCGTAGTCCTGCGCCCACGACACCGCCTCGACGTAGTCGTCGAACAACGGCTCGCCTTCCATGAAGAACGCCAGGTCCTTGTCCGGCAGGTGGAAGCCGAGCACACGGTGCGCCAGCTGCTCGCGCGCCTGTTCGATGAAATAGCTGCCGATCAGGTTGCCGGTGCCGCGTGAGCCGCTGTGCAGCATCACCCACACCGCATCGCTTTCGTCCAGGCACACTTCGATGAAATGGTTGCCGCCGCCGAGCGTGCCGATCTGGCAATCCAGCTTGTCGGTGCGGATCCGGCGATGCCTGGCCTTGATCGTGTCCAGGCGCTCGACCAACCCCGACTGCGCGATGCGCGTGGCGATGCTGTCGGGCAGCTTGCGGTGCTCGCCGCCACGGCCGTTACCGACCGGCACGCTGCGCTCGATGCTCGAGCGCAACTGCGCCAGGTTGTCGGGCAGGTCGGATGCGCGCAGCGTGGTGCGCACCGCGGCCATGCCGCAGCCGATGTCCACGCCGACCGCCGCCGGGATGATCGCGCCGCGGGTCGGGATCACCGAGCCCACGGTCGCGCCCTTGCCCAGGTGCACGTCGGGCATCACCGCCACCCACGGCCCGACGAAGGGGATCGCGGCGATGTTGCGCAGCTGTTCGTGGGCCTGCGCTTCCAGCGGCACGCCGCGCACCCAGCCCTTGATCGGGGTGGTGCCCTCGGCATGCAGCAATTCGTAGTTTTGCGTACTCATGCTGTCATTCCTTCGAAGCCATGCGCGGCGATTCCCTCCGCCGCGCAAGGCGGTGTCACTTCATCGTCACCAACTGCTTCAGCACGCCATCCAGGCCGCCGAACACGGTGAGCTTGTCGATCTTCTCGGTGACCTTCTCCAGCGCCTCCAGCTCCTTCAGCCGCATCAGCACCGGGTTGTCCTCGATCAGCTTGGCGGTGTTGAGCAGCGAACGCGTGGCGTTGGCCTCCTCGCGCCGGCGGATCACGTTGGCCTGTGCCGACTTCTCCGCCTGCACCACCGCGTTGAGGATCTCCTTCATCTCGCCGGGCAGGATCACGTCCTTGACGCCCACGCCCAGCACCTCGATGCCGAAGCCGGCGACCTGCTCGCGCACGTAGCCGAAGATGTCCGCGTCCAGCGAGGCCTTGTCGCCGAGCAGCTCATCCAGCGTCTTGGCCGACACCGCACGGCGCAAACCGTACTGCAGCTCGCGATACAGCTGGTCGCCGTACTTGGCCACCCGCGTCCGCGCCGCGACCGGGTCGGCGACGCGCATGCTCGCGGCAAGGTTGACGCGCAGGCTGACCTTGTCGCGGGTCAACAGCTCCTGCCCGGAAACCTCCACCGACTGGATTCGCAGCTCGATCACCTCCGCAACGATGTTCTTGCGGAAGTTCCAGAACGCGTAGTGGCCCGGCGTCAAAGTCTGCTGCAGGCGTCCATCGACGAACACCAGTCCCGCCGACTCGGCCGGAACGTCCAGCGCGACCGCGAAGCGCGACAGCACGCCAAGCTGGCGCAGGCGCTGGGCGACATCCGGCGGCACCGCCAGGCTCTCGCCCAGCGGCAGGCGCATCACGTCCACCGAAACCAGCCCACGCCAGTACAGCCGGCGCGTGCCGGGCGGCAGCACGTCCTCGAGCTTGCCCTGCTTGAACACCAGGCCCACCTCGTCGCTGCCCAGGTCGGCCAGCACGAACAGTTCGTGCAACTGTGCGCCCAGGCGCGCGATCAGCGCGTCGACGTCGTTGCCGGCGTAGTCGGGTACGGCGATATTGAAGGTCTTCACCTCGATACGCCGCGCTGGGTCGAACAGGCGGTAGACGCCGGGCGCGAGCACGCGCTCGAAACGCCGGTTGCGATACATCAGGCCGCGCTCGCTATCGCCGATCACGACCCGCTTGGTCCAGAACATGGCACGTTCTCCTTGTGTGTGGCTCTGGTGATCCGGTCCTGTGAATGAAGTCGCCGCGCCGGACCGACGAGCGCGAGGACGTCGCGTTGCGCACGCCGTCGGCGACGCAACGCTGGAATGGATGCAAGTGCGCGCACGGCGTCGCTGCGGCGGCCGACGGGCGCTGTCGGTGCGGAGGCCGGCGCAGGCGAGCGCATCGCGTTGCATTGCGATGCGATCGTTTGCGCCGGCACGCACGTCCAGGGCGGCGCGGCGGCGGCAGCGACGCTGCGGTGCACGCGGTACGCAGCGCCGGTGGCGATGCGTGCGGCGCGTCCCGCGCGGCGCGACTTGCTGGGCTTGCGCCCGGTATTGCACATGACGTGAAAGGTCATGGTTCTCGGAGCGGGAATCGAACCCGCGACAGTCGGATTAAGGTTCCGATGCTCTACCAGCTGAGCTATCCAAAGCGACGTGCCGGAGTCGAACCGGCGACCAGTGGACGCGCCACCGCTCTACCTCTGAGCTAACGTCTGGTGGAAACTGCACATCCCGGCCGCAGGCATACGCGACGGCAGTGCCGTGCGCACCGGACGGGAATCGCATCCCGTACCGCTAGCGACCATTAAGTACAGTTTCCCGATTGACGCCTCCTTCGAAGCGGCAATTCCTGCGTCGATCCTTTCCCCGCCGCCCGCGTCCGGCACCTGGACGCAGCGCTTGCGCGCCTCGCGAGCGAAACTTCCCTGTTTCCGGGCATTCCATGCCCGGGTGCCTGGGATGTTGGATCGACAAAAACAAAAAACGGCATGCGAACGCGCAAAGCAAAACGCCCCCGGCATGGTGTCCGAGGGCGTTCGCGTTCCTCGGAGATCGATGCAACCGATCTCCGTAATGGAAGATCAGTCGATCAGGGGGTGTGACCCAGCCGCAGCGCATCGCCGCACAGCGCACGTGGCGACGCTGCGCGCGTTTCGCGCTGCAGGCTGGGCACAAAGGCGTTGAAATGGCGGGGTTTCATGGTCGTCGGCTGCGTTGTTGCCGAACACGTCGGCTGATGGGCGCGCACATTACCTGCGTTATTTTCATTGCGCAAGGGGTTTCTGCAATTATTTTCATTATCTCGGCGTCGCACCGGCGGACATGCCGAACGCGATGCCATCGCGATCGATCAACGTCGCGGCAGATATGCCGGCACCGTGCGCAACAAGCGTTCCACCAACGCCGGTGCCATGAATGCGTAGTCGTCGGGAATCCCGAGACACACCACGCGCTTGCCGCGCAGGTGGCGCTTGAACGTCGCCGACAGCCTGCTGCGGTGCCGGCGCTCCATCACAAAGATCAGATCGGCCCAGGCGAGCAGTTCGGGCGTCAGCGGCGTGTCGGCGTCGGCCTGGATGCCGGCCGATGCGGTCTCGATGCCCGGCCAATCGGCGAACATCTGCTCGGCGGTGGGGCTGCGCAGCCGGTTGCGGGCGCACACGAACAGGACGTTGCGGATGGACGACATGGCCTGCGCCGCGATGCTGGGATACGCGATGGTAAACGTCCAATGACGCAAGCGGCGACATGTTGCCGCTTGCGTGCATCGTCAGCGTGGGCTCTGCACGCGGGAGGCTGGGTGGCATGGCCAGCATCCAGACTGGCTGGATCGATCGACTGGGGCCGTTGTGGCGTGCGCCGTCGTGTCGCCGCGCCTGCGGGATGAGACGTCACTCGGAAATGCGCCCGACCATGGCGAATCGATCGCCGCGATGCGCTCGTCCTGCCGATGGAAGATGTCGCCTCGAAAGACAACGCGGCGGTCGCGAACCGCCGCATGCTCACTCCACGCCGGCCTGTTCCTCGAGCATCGCGCGCAGCGCCGCTTGGATGCCAATCTCGCCCTTGCGCGACTCCGCATGCGTATCGCCGCCCTGCGCGAAATCGATCCAGCCGGCGTTGAAGCCGTCCAGCATCTGCATGCGCGGCAACGGATGCTGCATGCCCTGGGCACGGAACAGGTCTTCCCACGTGTCGCGCGGCACGGTCTGGGCGGTCACGTCGCGGCCGAGCAAGCGGCCGAATGCGGCGGCGATGTCGTCCGGGCTGGTTCGTTGCGGGCCTTCCAGTTGCACGATGCGGTGCCCTTCCCATTGCTCCTGCAGCATGTCGGCGGCGGTGCGGCCCACGTCATGGATCGAGACCATCGCGATGGCGCGCGATGCCGGCTGCAGATAGCTGGCGATGGCGCCGCTGCGGGCGGCGTCGATGTCCCAGCGTGCGTTCTCCATGAACCAGGCCGCGCGCAGGAAGGCCGTCGGCATCTGCAGCGTGGCGAACTGTTGCTCCATGATGCGCAGCTGGTTGAGCAGGTTGGGGCGCTCTGCGTCGGCACCGACGGTGGACAGTGCCACCACCTTTTCCGGTCGTGCCTGTTCCAGCGCTTCGCGCAGCGCGGCGATGATGCGGCGCGCGGCCGGAAACCCCGGTTCGGGGTCGAAGGCCGGCGGCAGCAGGATGAAGACGCCTTCGGTGCCGCTGAAGGCGCGGACCAGGGCCGGCACGTCGGTCAGTTCGGCCAGTGCCACCGTGCAGCCTTGTGCGGCCCATCGCTCGCTCTTTGCGGCATCGCGCAACACGGCGCGCACTTGGTGGCCCGCCGCCAACAGGCTGCGGGCCAGCGTGCCACCGACCTGCCCGGTGATTCCGGTGATTGCGTACATGTGCGTTCCTTTCGTGGGTGCCCGCCGCGGCGGCAGGCATGGACGCATTCTGGGCGTCGTCGGCGCCGCTTCCGATATCATCGGTGTCAGTTCATTGATGACGCAGGGTCAGTAATCCCATGGGCGGAATCTGGTATGACCTTTGACGAACGCCTGGCCAACGGCATCGGCGTGCTGTGCGCCATCGTCGACAGCGGCAGCTTCGCCGCCGCGTCCGAGCGGCTGGACATGACGCCTTCCGGGGTCAGTCGTGCGGTTGCGCGACTGGAAGCACGGCTGGGCATCCGCCTGTTCGATCGCACCACGCGCGCGATCGCGCTCACCGACGAGGGCCGTCGCTTCCACGGCGAAGTGGCGCCCTTGCTGGCGGCGCTGGAAGAGGCGGCCGCCTCGGCGCAGCAAGGAGCGAATGTCGTGCGCGGCCGATTGCGGGTCAACGTCGATCCGTTCTTCTCGCGCCTGGTACTGGGCCCGCGGCTCGGCGCCTTCCTGCAGGCGCATCCGGACCTGAAGCTGGAGCTGATCACGCGCGACGAACCCGGCGACATGGTGGCCGACGGCTACGACCTGGTGCTGCGCTTCGGCCATCCGCCGCCGTCGACGCTGGTGGCGCGCAAGCTGATGGACTGCCGCGTCGTCACCATCGCCGCACCCGCTTATATTCAGCGCCATGGCCGGCCGGCATCGCCGCAGGAACTGCAGGATCGGCGCCACACCTGCATCCTGTTCCGCGACGCGCACACCGGGCGGCCCTTCACCTGGGAGTTCGTGCGCGGCAGGAAACGCATCGAACTGGACATGGCGGGGCAGCTGACCGTCAACGATGCCGGCTCGCTCTACAGCGTGTGCCTTGCCGGCTACGGCGTGGCGCAGGTGTTCGATCTGGGCCTGCGGCCGATGCTCGACGACGGCCGGCTGATCGACCTGTTTCCCGACTGGCCCGACGAGCGATTTCCGCTGTATGCGCTGTACGCATCGCGCCAGCACATGCCGGCGAAGGTGCGCGCCTTCCTCGACTTTGTGCTGGCGCTGCTGCACTAGCCAACGGCGCTTGGCGATGTTGGCCGTGCGTCGGCGCGGCGACGTGCCGGCCCGACGCGAAACCCGTGCAGTGCGCCCGCGCCGCACGCCCCGTTGTGGTGGAGGTTGCATGCTGCGGGCCTGGGGCATCCCCCTGCGCCAAGAGCGCTAGACTCCGCTGGCGGCCGACAGTCGCGCCCCTCATTCGACATCGCCGCCATGCCCTTCCTCGAACTTCCCACGCACCGCCTGCACTACCGCATCGACGGCAGCGAAGGCCGTCCCTGGCTGACCTTCTGCAACTCGCTGGGCACCGACCTGCACATGTGGGACACGCAGATCGATGCGCTGGCGCCGTACTACCGGGTGCTGCGCTACGACCGCCGCGGCCATGGCGCCTCGAGCACGGCGCCGGGACCGTACCGGGTCGAGGACCTGGCCAGGGATGTGCTGGCATTGCTCGATGCGCTGTCGGTCGAGCGCACCCACTTCTGCGGCCTGTCGATCGGCGGGCTGACCGGGCAATGGCTGGGGCTGCATGCCGGCGCGCGCCTGCAGTCGCTGACCGTATGCGCGACCGCGGCCAGGATCGGCACCGAGGACAGCTGGCGCGCGCGCATCGCCCAGGTCCGCGCCGAGGGACTGGCGGGGCTGCTGGATGGCACCCGCGAGCGCTGGTTCACGCCGGCCTTCGCCGCCATGCAGCCGGCGGCGGTCGAGGCGATCCTGGCGACGTTCCTGGGTACCGATGCGCAGGCCTACGTGGCCTGCTGCGAGGCAGTGGCCGGCGCCGATTTCCGCGGTGCGCTGGGCGGAATCGCCACGCCGCTGCTGGCGCTGGCCGGGCACGACGATCCGGTGTGTCCGCCCGATGGTCTGCAGGCGATCGCCACGCAGGCGGTACGCGGCAGCTTCGCCCAGGTGCACGGCCGGCACCTGTGCAACCTGGAGTCGCCGCACGCCTTCAACGACGCGTTGCTGCGCTTCCTGCTGCAATAACGGGCCGGCTGCAGAGACAGTTGCCGCCTGGTCGCGACTTGCAGCGCCGCTCAAATCCCGAATCCCGAATCCCTAATCCCGGCTCTCGTCCAGCTGCACCACCAGCTTGCCGAAGTTGCCGCCGCCGAGCATGTCGATAAAGGCCTGCGGCGCGTTCTCCAGCCCATGCACGACGTGTTCGCGGTAGCGCACGCGGCCGTCGGCCAGCCACGCGCCCATCTCGCGCAGGAACTCCGGGTAGAGCTTGACGAAATCGCCGACGATGAAGCCGCGCAAGGTCAGCCGCTGGCGCAGCACCTGGTTCATCAGCGCCGGCACGCGGTCCGGTCCCGCCGGCAATTCGCCGCGCGTGTTGTAGGTGGCGATGGTGCCGCACACCGGCACCCGCGCGAAGTCGTTGAGCAACGGCAGCACCGCATCGAACACGTGCCCGCCGACGTTCTCGAAGTAGACGTCGATGCCATCCTTCGCGGCGCCACGCAGCTGCTCGGCGAAATCCGGGGCGCGATGGTCCAGCGCCACATCCAGGCCCAGTTCCTCGCGCAGGTAGCGGCATTTTTCGGCGCCGCCGGCGATGGCGATCACCTTCGCGCCGCGCAACCTGGCGATCTGCGCCACGGTGGCGCCGACCGGGCCGGTGGCGGCGGCGACCGCCACGGTCTCGCCGCTCTGCGGCTTGCCGATCTCGTGCAGGCCGGCATAGGCGGTGAAGCCAGGCATGCCGTAGACGCCGAGCGCGGTGCTCGGCGGCAGCGGCGACTGCGGATCGAGCTTGCGCCGCAGACCGGCGCCGTCGGCCACCAGGTGTGTCTGCCAGCCGCCGCTCTGCACCAGCACCAGGTCGCCGGGCTTGAGGTCGGGATGGTGCGATTCCAGCACTTCGGCGACGGTGCTGCCGACCATCACCTGGTCCAGCTGCACCGGCGGCGCGTAGGACGGCGCATCGCTCATGCGCCCGCGCATGTACGGATCCAGCGACAGCCAGCGGTTGCGCAGCAGCACCTGGCCAGGGCCGGGCACGGCCAGCGGCGCCTGTTCGAGACGGAAATTCTGCGCGCTCGGCGCACCCTGCGGACGCGAGGCGAGCACTACGCGGGTGGTGTGGGAAACGGAACTCATGGGGTCTCCTTGCTGGCGGCATCCAGTTGCGCGACGTCGTCGGCCGACAGCTGCAGGCGGGCGGCGGCCAGCAGTTGCTGCAACTGCTCGACGCTGGTCGCGCTGGCGATCGGCGCGGTGATGCCGGGACGCGCGATCAGCCATGCCAGGGCCACCTGGGTCGGCGTGGCCGAATGCTTGCCGGCGACGTCGTCGAGCGCGGCCAGGATGCGCAGGCCGCGTGCGTTGAGGTAGCGCGCGATCACGCTGTCGCCGCGCGCCGGGCTCTTGGCGGCATCGGCGGAACTGCGGTACTTGCCACTGAGGAAGCCGCGGGCCAGCGCGTAGTAGCAGATCACGCCCAGGCCCTGGTCGCGTACCAGCGGCTCCAGGCCGTTTTCGTAGCCGCCGCGGTCGTACAGGTTGTACTCGGGCTGCAGCGTCTCGTAGCGCGGCAGCCCGTATTGCGCCGAGACCTTCAGCGCCTCGGCCAGGCGTTCGGCGCTGTAGTTGGAGGCGCCGATCGCGCGCACCTTGCCTTGCTCGATCAGCCGCCCGAACGCGGCCAGCGAGGCTTCAAGCGGCACCGATTCGTCGTCCTCGTGCGCCTGGTACAGGTCGATCACATCGGTCTGCAGGCGTTGCAGCGACTCCTCCACCGCCGCGGCGATGTTGTCGGCGGCCAGGCCCGGGCGCTCGGCCCACTTGCCGACCTTGGTCGCGATCAGCACCTTGTCGCGCTTGCCGCTGCGCTTGAGCCACTGGCCGATGATGGTTTCCGATTCGCCGCCGCGGTTGCCGGGCACCCACGCCGCATACGCATCGGCGGTGTCGATCAGGTTGCAGCCCGCCTCGACGAAGGCGTCGAGCAGCGCGAAGGAGGTCTTGGCGTCGGCGCTCCAGCCGAACACATTGCCGCCGAAGGCGAGCGGTGCCGCGTGCAGGCCGGAACGGCCGAGTTCGCGCGTGTGCAGCATGGGGGATGCTCCGCTGTGAGGAAGAGCGACAGGATAGTCGCCCAAGGTTTCGGGATCGGGGCGATGGTGGCGAAAACAGCGTTCCGCCGGCGTGATTCGCGCTAACGCGAAGGCAACATTCAGGCGTGCGCGCATGCGTGCTAGGCTCGCGCCACATCTCCAGCGGACGCACGCCCATGACTCTTCGAACGACGCTTGCCTGTGCTTGTACCCTGGCCATTGCCGCGGCGCTGGCGATCCCGGCCGCGCAGGCGATCAAGCCTGCCGACAGCGCCACCCTGCCGGCGCCGGATGCCGCGCTGCAGGCGGCCATCAACGGCAGCTGGCGCGACCGCACCTATGTCGCGCGCGACGCCTACCGGCATCCGGGGCAGACCCTGGCGTTCTTCGGCATCAAGCCGACGCAGACGGTGATCGAGATCACTCCCGGCGGCGGCTGGTATTCGGAAATCCTGGCCCCTTACCTGCGCGAACGCGGCCAGTACATCGCCGCGGTGGTGGATCCGGCGGCGGTGCCCGAAGGCCGCGGCCGCGACTACCAGCAGAAGGCGCGCACGGGGCTGGAACAGAAGTTCGCCGCCGCGCCGGCGCAGTACGGCAAGGCCAAGCTGGTCGGCTATTCGCCGACCGCGCCGGTGTTCGGCCCGGATGCATCGGCCGACCTGGTGCTGACCTTCCGCAACGTGCACAACTGGCGCACCTCCGGGCAGGCGGAAGGCATGTTCAAGGGCTTCTACCAGGTGCTCAAGCCCGGCGGCGTGCTCGGCGTGGTCGAACACCGCGCCAAGGCCGACGTGCCGGCCGACGACAAGAGCGGCTACGTCGGCCAGGCGCAGGTGATCGCGATGGCCGAGGCGGCCGGCTTCAAGCTGGCCGGCAAGAGCGAGGTCAACGCCAACCCGCGCGACACCAAGGACTATCCGGGCGGCGTGTGGACGCTGCCGCCGAGCAACAGCCACGAGGCCGCCGACGAGGCCAAGTACAAGGCGATCGGCGAGAGCGACCGGATGACGCTGAAGTTCGTCAAGTCCTGAGCGACGGCCGCGGTCGGCGGGAAAAGGGATCCGGCGTGGGAGAATGTCCCCGCGCCGCATGTGCCGTCGATGTGCGGCCAATCCCGAATCCCTTCATCCGCAATCCCCGCTTTAATGCTGATCGCGTTCAACAAGCCGTTCAATGTGCTGTGCCAGTTCACCGATCGCAGCGAACCGCCGCGGCGCACGCTGGCCGGGTTCGGCCTGCCCGCCGACGTGTACGCGGCGGGCAGGCTGGACTACGACAGCGAGGGCCTGCTGCTGCTGACCGACGACGGCGCGTTGGCGCACCGCTACACCGATCCGCGGCACAAGCAACCGAAAACGTATTGGGTGCAGGTGGAAGGCATGCCGCAGCCCGAGCAGCTGCAGCGCCTGCGCGACGGCGTGGTGTTGAACGACGGGCCGACCGCGCCGGCCCAGGCCAGCGTGCTGGAGACGGCGCCGGAACTGTGGCCGCGCGATCCGCCGGTGCGGTTCCGCAAGACGGTGCCCGACGCATGGCTGCAGATCGTGCTGCGCGAAGGGCGTAACCGCCAGGTCCGGCGCATGACCGCGGCCGTCGGCTTGCCGACCTTGCGCCTGGTGCGCGCGGCGATCGGCACGCACCGGCTAGATGGGTTGGCGCCGGGTGCATGGCGCGGGCTGTAGCGCTACGGGTTACCGCGGGCTTTCGGGTGAACGCCATGGCGGCCTGCCGCATGCGCAATGCACGCGGAATGTTGGCGTAGCAGCCGCTCTGGATGGCGTTGGACTATCGGTTGCGACGGGCGAAGCGCTTTGTCCGGATCGACGAGCGGTGCCGTGACCGGTGGAGTCGACGCATCGGCTGCGCCGGTATAGCGCAGTTGTGGATGGCTCGGCCATCGGCCGCGACCGGTGACGCGATGGGGCTGCCGGACGGAACTGGTCGCGGCTGAAGCCGCTCCTACAGGTGAACGGTGCGGTCTGCTGTACGAGGCATTCGGCAGGCCGCTCGCATGCTGGGCTGCCTGCGAAACGCGCATAAAAAAGCGACCGGGTTTTCGCCCGGTCGCCATGTTCGCTATCGCTATCGCACTGCGGCGATACCGCAGAAATCTAGTCTTCGCTGCCTTCCTGTGCGGCCGCGGCGCGACGCGACACCCGGCTCGCCGCCGTACGGCGTGCGCCGGCATTGCCGCGCTTGCTGGCTTCGATGCGCTGCGAATCGCCTTCGATCGCGCCGTTGCGGTCGCGCTGGCGCTTGCGGTAGATCGCGTAGCCGAGCAGGCCGGCGCCCAGCGC
Source organism: Xanthomonas sp. WHRI 7945 (assembly GCF_035026585.1). Taxonomy (NCBI): domain Bacteria; kingdom Pseudomonadati; phylum Pseudomonadota; class Gammaproteobacteria; order Lysobacterales; family Lysobacteraceae; genus Xanthomonas; species Xanthomonas sp. WHRI 7945. The sequence goes on along the minus strand of NZ_JAYIQP010000010.1, from coordinate 125,929 downwards.
CGCGGCGGCGATCGCGATGACCGGGTTGCGCCGCACCACGGTGCGCGCGACCTTGGTGCCGGTCTTCACCGCACCCATCGCCGCGCCGGTCTTGAGCGCGCCCATCGCGGCGCCGGACTGCAGCCACCTGTTCGCCTGCGGGCCGATGTGGCGCAGGCTGTCGCCGGCATGGCTGGCGAGATCGAGTGCGCGGTCGGTAATGATGGTCAGCTTGCTCATGGGCGTCCCTACTGGCAGGAATAAGGACTGCAGTGTCCCTTGCGTCCCGTATAGATGGCGTTAGCGCGTCGCCGCGGAATCGTCTGGCGGCTGAACATGGCCGGTGCAGGGGGCGGGAATGGGCGCGCCGCGCTGGCGGGCGGCGTCCGAAGTGGCCAGCCCGGGCAGGTGCCGAGGGCGGCCGGTGACGGGCACGCTGATGCTGGTCGCGCGTCACGCACCCCGTCTGGATGACGCGCGTGTTCGCCCGCCGTAGGCCAGGCGCGCCGGTCCGGCCGTCGTCCACGTTCGGCGCAGCCACCAATCCCGTGCGCAGCGCCGCCTCAGGTGCCGCGCGGTTTGGCGCGATGGCTGGCGGTGGCGGTCCATGGGTCGTCCGGCCACGGATGACGCGGGTAGCGGCCCTTCATCTCCTTCTTCACTTCCGGATAGGTGCTGGACCAGAAGTTGCGCAGGTCCTGGGTGACCTGCAGCGGGCGCCCCCCGGGCGAGAGCAGGTGCAGCACCAGCGGCACGCGGCCGTCGGCGATGCGCGGGGTGTCGGCCAGGCCGAACAGTTCCTGCAGCTTCACCGCCAGCACCGGCGGCAACGGCTGGCCGTCGTGGTCGAGCGCGTAGTCGATGCGCCGTTCCATGCCCGAGGGCACCGTGATCCGGGGCGGCGCCTGCCGATCAAGCGCCTGCCGCCGGTCCCATGGCAGCAGCGATTTCAGCGCTTCGCCCAGCTCGTCCTCGCCGAGCGCGTCGAGCCGGGTCTTGCCGGCGAAGGCCGGGCGCAGCCAACGGTCCAGGTCGTCCAGCAGCGCCGCGTCGCCGAGATCGGGCAGGGCCAGTTCGGGCATCCACACGCGCAGTCCGGCCGCGCGCGCGCGCCACTGGGTCAGCGCCTCGCTCCAGGGCAGCGCCGCCAGCCCGAGTTCGCGCACCGCTTCGGTCAGCGCCGCCGCGGCATGCGCCGGATCGACGCGGCCGGCGGGGCGGCTGTCGAGCACGATGCGGTCGAAGCGGGTTTCGCGCAGCGCGCTCAGCGCGCGCCGTTCGGCGTCCCAGCGCACCACGTCCTGTTGCACGAAGCGTTGCGGGAAATCGGCGCGCAGCCGCGTCTCGTCCACCGGCGCGGCGCGCAGCAGCAGCGCGTCCTTGGCCTCGTAGCGCAGTTCGGTGGCGACCAGCCACGGCTCGCCGCGCAGGTCGCTGTGGTCGAACAGGCGCGCGCTGCGGCCGTTGGCCAGCAGGTAGCGCAACGGATCGGCGGGATGGCGGGTGGCGATGCGGTCGGGGAAGGCGTGGGCGAGCAGGTCGCCGAGCGCGTGCGCTTCCACGCTGTCCGGCGGCGCGGCGTCGTTGCGCAGGCGCCGCCGCCATTGCTTGGCGGCCGCGTCGATCGCGGCCAGGCCGCCGCGGTTGGCGTCGTGCGGGGCGCGGCCGCGGCGGAACGCGGCCAGTGCGCGCCAGCGCGCGGCCAGCGCATCGCCGCCCTGGCGCAGCGGATCGCGCGCCTCGACCAGCGCGGCCAGGTCGCAGGCCAACGCCTGCGCGCGCGCATCCGGCGCGGCCAGCAGCATCGCCGCCAGTCGCGGGTGCGTGCCCAGCGCGAGCATGCGCCGGCCGCTCGCGGTGATCGCGTGGTTTTCGCTCAGGGCGCCGAGCCGTTGCAGCAGCTCGCGCGCGGCGGCCAGCGCGCCGGCCGGCGGCGGATCGACGAAGCGCAGCGCGTCGCTGCCCCAGGCCGCCAGTTCCAGCGCCAATCCGGCCAGCTCCACCTGCAGCATTTCCGCACGGCGCTGCGCCTCCAGGCGCTGCGACTGCGGCCACAGCCGGTACGCCCAGCCCGAAGCGACGCGGCCGGCGCGGCCGGCACGCTGGTCGGCCGAGGCCTGGGCGATGGCGGTCACGTCCAGACGCGAGAAACCGCTGTTGGGGTCGTAGTGCGGCTCGCGCGCCAGCCCGGCGTCGATCACCACGCGCACGCCGGGCAGGGTGACCGAGGATTCGGCCACGTTGGTCGCCAGCACCACGCGGCGGCGGCCGTGCGGATCGGGCTGCAGCACCTTGGCCTGCTGCTCGACCGGCAACTCGCCATGCAACGGCAAGACATCGACGCCGCCGCCACTCCCTTCTCCCCCCGGGAGAAGGGGGCGCGCAGCGCCGGATGAGGGTACGGCAGAGGCGGTGCTTGAGGGCATCCCCAAACCCATCCCAGACCCCTCCAGCGCCGCCTGCACCCGCGCGATCTCGCGCTGCCCGGGCAGAAACACCAGCACGTCGCCGGGATGCTGCTGCAGCGCGTGTTCCACCGCGCGGCGGCTCTGCGCCTCCAGCGATTCCTCGCGCCGCGCCGGGAAATGCGCGATCTCCACCGGATAGCTGCGGCCGGCGCTGGACAACCTGGGCGCCTCCAGAAACTGCGCCAGGCGTTCGCCGTCCAGCGTCGCCGACATCACCACGATGCGCAGGTCCTCGCGCACCTGCGCCTGCACGTCCAGCGCCAGCGCCAGGCCCAGGTCGGCGGCCAGGTGGCGTTCGTGGAATTCGTCGAACAGCAGCGCGCCGACGCCGTCGAGCATCGGGTCGTCCTGGATCATCCGGGTCAGGATGCCTTCGGTGACCACCTCGATGCGGGTGCGCGCGGACACCTTGTTCTCGAAGCGGATGCGGTAGCCCACGGTCTCGCCTGGCGCCTCGCCGCGTTGCCGCGCCATGAATGTGGCGGCAACGCGCGCGGCGACCCGGCGCGGCTCCAGCATCACGATGCGGCGGCCCTGCAGCCACGGCGCCTCCAGCAGCGCCGGCGGCACCTGGGTGGTCTTGCCGGCGCCGGGCGGGGCCTCCAGCACCAGCCGCGGATGCGCGGCGAGGCTGTCGCGGATCTGCGGCAGCAGCGGATCGATCGGAAATGCAACGTGCGTCATGCGCGGCAAGGATACGTGGAATGCGCCGTGGCGGCGTGCGCGGCGGCGCTTGACGCGCCGTCAACCGCGGCGTCGCCCGCTTGACGCTTTGGTACTGCAACGCGCCGGCGGCCGTCGCCAGACTGCGCTGCATCCGGTGGCGTGCATGCCGCCGGCAACCACCACGTTCTCCAGGGGCCCACCAATGATCAGCATTCCCGTTTCCGAAAAATCCCATGCCGTGCTGCGCACGCTGTCCAAGTGGCTGTGCGTGGCGGCGTTCGTCGTCGTCGCCGCGTTCTTCGGCCTGTCCGGTTTCGCCGGCTATCGCCAGGCCAACGCGATCCTGAAGGATCACAGCGTGGTCGACGCGCCGGTGCACCTGGACGACATCGAGGAGAAGCGCGGCCGCAAGGGTCGCGTCTCGCACATCTACCATTTCGGCTATGCGTTCGAGGCCGGTGGCAACACCTACGAAGGCACGTTCGAGACCTCCGAGGACAACGCGACGCCGTATACGAAGGAGGGCGCCAGCGTGCGCGTGGCCTACGCCAATGCCGAGCCGTCCCGGTTCGAGCGGCTGGAAAAGCTGGAGCGCAGCAAGAGCCTGGGCGCCACGCTGCGGCGGCTGGCGGTCGCCCTGGCGCTGCTCGGCGTGCTGATCTTCGTCGCGCACCTGCTGATCACCCGCCGCCTGTTCGTGGCGCAGGCGCTGCCGGCGCCGCCCGCGGCCTGAGCGCGACCGGGGAGCGCGGGCATGCCGCCGATTGACAGCCGCGATGCGGCCGGTAGGGTGGCCTGCCGCCTGCTGATTCGAATCCACTGCATGCCCGTCTCGGAGTTCCCCGACCTGCTGACCCGCCACATGCGCCGGATCCGGGCCAGCGCCGCCGGCGTGGCCAGCGAGATCGGCATCAGCCGCGAGGCGGTCAACAACTGGCGGCACGGCTATTCGCTGCCCAACCGCAAGCATCGCGACAAGGTGCTGGCCTGCGCCAACTACCTGCGCTTGACCGAAGCGGAAGCCAACGGGTTGCTGGCCGCGGCCGGGTTCGAAGCCGAATTCCCGGCCGAGGCGGAGGCCGCGGCGGCCGCCGGCGCGGCGCCGGCGTGGCCGGCGTCGGTCGCCGAGACGGTCGCCGGATTGTTCGAGCGGCTGCAGCAGCAGCGCCCGTATCCGGTCCTGCTGCTGCTCACCCAGGCGCACTGGGGGCAGCCGCCGGAGCGGGCCGCGATCCTGGCACAGGCGGACGCGCGCTACGGTCGCGAGCGGGTCCTGCACCTGCAGCCGTCGTTCAGTGCCGGCGAGGACGCCGACGCCTACTTCGCCGCGCTGGGCCGGCAATGCGGCATGGCCGGGGTGGCATCGGACTACGACTTCGAGACCGGTCTGGCGGGCCTGCTGCAGGCACCGGCGCCGCTGTTCTGCCTGGTCAGCCGCTTCGAGCAGGGCGCACCCGCGCAGCGCCACCTGCTGGCCGGGATCCTGCGCAGCCTCAGCGAGATGTACAGCGGACAGCTGCACCTGCTGATCTGCGGCGGCGCGGCGCTGGCCGACCTCAAGTACCAGGGCGGCGACCTGTCGCTGCTCAACATCGCCGCCACGGAGACCTGGCCGGAACTGACCGTGGCCGACCTGCAGCGCATGGCCACGGATTCCGCCCCGACGCTGCAGGCGGCCACGCGCGCGCTGCGCCTGTCCGGCGGCCATCCGCTGCTGGCCAGTGCCGCGATCGCGCTGCTGGCGCAGGACGATCCCAGCGACGAGGCGGCGACCGAGCACCTGGCCGGTCACCCGCCGCTGTGGCAGGCACTGCTTCCGCTGCTGCGCGACCCGGCGCAGCGCGGCATCGTGCAGGGCTGGCTGGAGCAGCCGCGGCTCGCACCGGCACGCCCATACCTGCTCGATCCGCTGCTGCGCCATCTGTACTGGAGCAACCTGCTGGTGGCGCGCAGGCATACCGACGGCAACTGGCTGGAATGGCGGTGCGAGGCGATCCGCCGCGCGGCCCGGACCATCGTCGAGCAGCTCGACGGCACCGCCGCGTGAGGACCGCCGCTGCGCGCCCGCGCTGGCGCTGGCTGCGGCCGCTGCTGATCGCGCTGGCGACCTGGTTCCTGGCCAGCCTGCTGTTCGCGCCCTGGCTCAACCCCTGGGTGGCGTGGCGCGCGCAGCGCGACGGCCAGACCCTGATGCTGCTGCAGCGCAGCCGCATCGACATGCTGCTGATCCGCGAGGAGGCGCTGTCGCATTGGCTGATCCATCGGCAGTGGCCCGCGGCGCCGGCCTTGCCCGGCGTGCACGATGCGTCGCAGGCGGTGGTGACGGTGGACGCGCCGGCCGAGTTCGAACTGCGTTTCCGCTATACCGAGCTGTTCCCGCCGCACTCCGGCCTGCGCGGGCGGGTGCTGGTCTATCGGCTGGATCCTGCGTCGCAGGCATGGCACTGCCGCCCCGGGATTCCGGCCCCCTCGTCGGCGCTGATACCGCAGGAATGCCGCAGCTCGGCGCCATGGACCATCGCCGAATGGCTGGCGCTGCTGCTCGGCGTGGCGATCGCACTGCTGCTGGCGCTGGCGGTGATATGGGTGCGCGTGCGCCCGGCGGTGCTGGACATCGTGCGCGTGCCGCGCCGCGTGTTCCGGCATCCGGTCGGCGCACTGCCGGTGCTGCATCGGCAACTTGGCTGGATCCGGGCGCGCGCCGGGGTACTGCTGGCCGCCGGCATCCCGGAGATGCGCTGGCGCGAGGCAATCGCTTATGCGCGCGGCGCTGCGGACATGCGTGCGGCGGCGCTGGCGGCGCGCGTGGATGCCGTGGCCACCCGCGCGACCGACTGGACGCTGCCCGGCCAGGTCTGGCTGTGGACGTTGCCGCAGACCCTTCCCGTCGCGCTGGAGCGCCTGTGGCTGTACCAGCCCGATCCGGGCCTGCCCGGCGCGGCGATCGTCGAGCAGTTGCGCGCGATGCCCAGCGGCCAGGACGTGGTGCTGGTGATCAGCCCTGACGCGCAGGCCGATGCGCACCTGCTGGCCTTCGCCAGCGATCCGGCCAACCTGTGCGCGTGCCTGGACCAGGCCGGCCAGAGCGAATGGCTGCTGCGTCCCAAGGCCGCCGAGGTGCTGGTCGCACTGCTGGCACGGCAGCTGAAAGCGACCCGCATCTCGCCCTACCAGACCCATGGCGGCATCACCCGCCCGGCCGCGTTCTTCGGCCGCGAAGCGCTGTTGGCGCGCGTGCTCAATCGCGAGCCCGGCAACTACCTGCTGGTCGGCGGCCGGCAGTTGGGCAAGACCAGCCTGATGAAGGCGATCGAGCGGCGCTTCGCCGGACATCCGCGGGTGCACTGCACCTACCTGTCGCTGCGCGATCACCGCCTGTCGGCGCGCTTGGCCGCCGAGTTGCGGATGCCAGGCGACAGCGGCATCGACGCGCTGGTCGATGCGCTGGCGCAGCGCGCCGGCGGGCGCCGCCTGTTGCTGCTGGTGGACGAGACCGACCTGTTCCTGCGCGAGGAGGCGACGAGTGGCTACACGCAGCTCGCCGCGCTGCGCGCGCTGAGCGAGGAGGGCCGCTGCCACTTCATGCTTGCCGGGTTCTGGGACCTGTACGAAGCCGCAGTGCTGGACCACGCCTCGCCGATCCGCAACTTCGGCGAGGTCATCCACCTGGCCGGCCTGGAGCGCGAAGCCTGCGTGGCGCTGGCAACCGAGCCGCTGGCGCGCCTGGGCATCCACTATGGCGACGGCGGCCTGCCCGCGGCGCTGGCCACGGCCTGCGGGCAGCGCGCGAACCTTGTCGCCATCGCCTGCCAGCAGGTGCTGGAGCGACTGCCGCGCGCGCATCGCCTGATCGATGCGCAGGCCGTGCATGCGGCGACGCACTCGGACGCGATGGCCGATGCGCTCGCCGGCTGGGCGCGGCTGAGCCCCGACCCGGTGGCGTGCCGGATCGACCGGATCCTGGTCTACCGCGTGGCCCAGGCGCACCATGCCGGGCCGGCGGCGCAACCGGCGACGGCACTGGAGCGGATGCTGGCCGATTTCGACGCGGCCGGCGTCGCGATGGACGCGGAGCTGCTGCGCCGCGCGCTGGCCCGCCTGCAGCTGGCCCATGTGCTGTGCCGCGCCGAGGATGGCGCGCACTACCGGTTCGCGGTGCCGCTGTTCGCCGCGCAGTTCCAGCCCGGCGAAGTGGACGCGTTGCTGGCGCGCGAACTGCGCTCGCTACGCGCGGAGATGCCGCCGCTGGCCTAGGAGCGTGGGCGGCAGAAGCCGTCCGGGCTGCGAAGCCCGCTGTGCGGTCCGTTTTTGCGCCGCTTCTTGGCCTGTAGCGCGGCTACAGGCCGGCGAATCGTCACAAAAGCGGTCTCGCACAGCGAACTTCTCGCCTCGAACGTTTCTGCCGCCCACGCTCCTAGCGGCGCACGCGGCCAGCGGCGGTGTCCCTGGGCCGCGCACCGGACCGCTACAATCCGCGCCACTTCATTCTTGCAGCCGCCCGCCCCATGCAGTTGATCGATATCGGCGCCAACCTCACCCACGATTCCTTCGATCGCGACCGCGACGCGGTGCTGCAGCGCGCCCGCGATGCCGGCGTGACGCAGATGGTGGTCACCGGCGCCAGCCGCGAGCACTCGCCGCTGGCGCTGCAGTTGGCGCAGCGGCACCCCGGCTTCCTGTACGCCACCGCCGGCGTGCACCCGCACCATGCGTTGGAATACACCGCCGAATGCGATGCGGAGATGCGCGCGCTGCATGCGCATCCGCAGGTGGTGGCGGTGGGCGAATGCGGCCTGGACTACTTCCGCGATCTCGCTCCGCGCCCGGCGCAGCACCGCGCGTTCGAACGCCAGCTGCAGCTGGCCGCCGAGACCGGCAAGCCGCTGTTCCTGCACCAGCGCGACGCGCACGCCGACTTCCTGGCGCTGATGCGCCAGTTCGACGGCAAGCTCGGCCCGGCGGTGGTGCATTGCTTCACCGGCACCCGTGAGGAGCTGTTCGACTACCTGGACCGCGACTGGCACATCGGCATCACCGGCTGGCTGTGCGACGAGCGCCGCGGCGCGCACCTGCGCGAGCTGGTCGGCAACATCCCGGCCTCGCGGCTGATGATCGAGACCGACGCGCCGTATCTGCTGCCGCGCACGCTCAAGCCGCTGCCCAAGGACCGCCGCAACGAGCCGGCGTTCCTGGCCCACATCGTCGAGGAACTGGCACGCGACCGCGGCGAGGACCTGGCCACGACCGCCGCGGCGAGCACCGCCACCGCCCGCGCGTTCTTCGCCCTGCCCGCCGCCGCCTGACGCCGGTGGCGGCGCCGGCCGTCCCACGCTGGACTTGTTAGTACAATCGCCCGGCACCGATCCGGCTGCACCGTCTACGGAAAGCCCTGCATGCCTGTTCGCCCGTTCTCGATCGTGGTGCTCTGTTCCGGCGCGTTGCTGGCCCTGGCCGGCTGCGGCAAGCCCGCCGAACCGGAGCCCGATGCCGACGCCTCGGCGCTGGCGGTGACCTTGGTGCGCGCCGAGCCGCGTTCGATCCAGCGCACTGTGCTGGTGTCCGGCCCGGTCTCGGCGTACGAGGAAATGCAGCTGGGCGTGGAGATCAGCGGCGCGCGCGTGACCGCGCTCAACGTCGACGTCGGCCAGGCGGTGCGCCGCGGCCAGGTGCTGCTGGAACTGGACCATCGCACCCTGGACAGCGACCTGCAGCAGGCACGCGCCGGCCTGGCGGAAGCCGATGCCAGCGTGGCGCTGGCGCAGGCCAACCTGTCGCGCGCGGAGAAGCTGGTCAAGGACAAGTACATCAGCGCCTCGCAGCTGGACGAGCTGCGCGCCGCGCGCACCCAGGCCGAGGCGCAACGCAACACCGCGCGCGCCGCACGCGATGCGGCGCAGCTGCGTCGCGACTTCGCCGAACTGCGCGCGCCCGCCGACGGCATCGTCTCCAAGCGGCTGGTGCAGCCCGGGCAGGTGGTCGCGTCCGGGACCGAACTGCTGCGCCTGATCCGCGACGGACGCCTGGAATGGCGCGCCGAACTGCCCGAGGCTGAGCTGGCGCTGGTCGCGCCGGGCGCCAGCGTGGCCCTGCCGGCCGCCGCCGGCAGCGTCGCCGGGCGCATCCGCGCGGTCAGCCCGGGCGTGGACAGCCAGACCCGCACCGGCACCATCTATGCGGACCTGCCCGAACCCGGGCCGCTCAAGCCTGGGACCTACGTCGAGGGCCGCATCGTGGTCGGCGCCGGCCCGGCGCTGATGGTGCCGGCCGCCGCAGTGGTGCAGCGCGACGGCCATCCGTACGTGTTCGCGGTCGACAAGCAGATCGCGCGACGCCTGCGCGTGCGCACCGGCGCCACCGTCGATGGCCGCATCGAGATCGTCGAAGGGCTCAAGGCCGGCGACGCGGTGGTCGAGCAGGGCGCCGGCTTCCTCGGCGACGGCGACCGGGTGCGGGTGGTGGCGAACGCGGCCGCGGCCGCGGCGAAGCCGGCGCCATGAACTTCTCCGCCTGGGCGATCAAGCGCCCGCTGCCGGCGCTGATGGTGTTCCTGGTGCTGTGCGTGGCCGGCCTGTGGGGGTTCCACAAGCTGCCGGTGGCGCGCTTCCCGGACATCGCCTTCCCGATGACCACGGTGACCATCACCCAGCCCGGCGCATCGCCGAGCCAGCTGGAGACCGAGGTCACGCGCCGAATCGAGGATTCGGTGGCGACCATCCCCAACGTCAAGCGGGTGATGTCCACCGTCAACGAAGGCGTCAGCGTCACCACCATCGAGTTCTTCCTCAGCGCCGACCTGGCCACCGCGCTGGACGACACCCGCGACGCGGTCACCAAGATCCGCACCGACCTGCCGCAGGACATCCAGGAACCGGTGGTGTCCAAGGTCGATATCGGCGGCTCGCTGATGACCTACGCGGTGGTCGCGCCGGCGCTGACGCCCGACGAGCTCAGCTGGTTCGTCGACCGCGAGGTCAGCAAGGCGATGTACGGCGTGCCGGGCGTGGCCCAGGTGACCCGCGTCGGCGGGGTCGAGCGGCAGGTGCGGGTGGACCTGGACCCCAACGCGCTGCAGGCCTTCGGCGTCACCGCCGGCGACGTGTCGCAGCAGCTGGCGCGGATCCAGGTCGAACGCGCCGGCGGCAAGGCCGAACTGGACGGCAGCCAGCAGGTGATCCGCACCGTGGGCACCATCGCCGACGCCGCGGCGCTGCGCGACTACAGCATCAGCGTGGCCGACGGCCGCGCGGTGCGCCTGTCGGCGCTGGCCAGGATCAGCGATGCCGCCGCCGACCCGACCCAGGCCGCGCTGCTGGACGGCAAGCCGGTGGTGGCGTTCTCCATGTCGCGCACCCGCGGTTCCAGCGAGGTCGACGTGGCCAAGGGCGTGGAGGCGGCGCTGGAGACGCTCAAGGCGGCGCATCCGGGCGTGGGCTTCAAGCTGGTCACCACGGTGATCGACGAGACCCTGCGCTCGTACGACTCGTCGATGACGATGCTGTGGGAAGGCGCGCTGCTGGCGCTGCTGGTGGTGTGGCTGTTCCTGCGCGACTGGCGCGCGACCTGGGTGTCGGCGGTGGCGTTGCCGCTGTCGATCATCCCCACCTTCGCGGTGATGTACTGGTTCGGCTTCAGCCTCAACCTGATCACGCTGCTGGCGCTGAGCGTGGTGGTCGGCATCCTGGTCGACGATGCGATCGTGGAGATCGAGAACATCGTGCGCCACCTGCGCATGGGCAAGCCGCCGCTGGAAGCCGCGCGCGACGCCGCCGCCGAGATCGGCACCGCGGTGATCGCCACCTCGCTGACGCTGGCGGCGGTGTTCGTGCCGGTGGCGTTCATGCCCGGCATCGCCGGCAAGTTCTTCCGCGAGTTCGGCTGGACCGCGGCCACCGCGGTGCTGTTCTCGCTGCTGGTGGCGCGCCTGCTGACGCCGATGATGGCCGCCTACACGCTCAAGGCGCATCCGGAAACGCACCGCGAGTCGCGGCTGATGACCTGGTACCTGGGCTGGGTGGACGCGGCGCTGCGCCATCGCGCGCGCACGCTGTGGATCGCCACCGGGCTGTTCGTGGCGTCGCTGGCGATCGTGCCGCTGATCCCCACCACCTTCATCCCCACCTCCGACCTGGGCCGCAGCAACCTGAGCCTGGAACTGCCGCCGGGTACCACGCTGCAGCAGACCTTGGCGGTGGCCGAACGCGCCCGCACGCAGCTGCGCGGCATTCCCGAGCTCAAGCAGGTGTACACCTCGGTGGGCGCGGTGCTGGACGTGGGCGATCCGTCCAAGTCCGGCGTCGGCGAGCCGCGCAAGGCCATGCTGATCCTGGACTGGGGTCCGGCCGAGGACCGCGACCGCGACCAGAAGACGCTCGAACGGCTGGTGCGCACGCAGCTGGCGAACCTGGCCGGGGTGCGGGTGAGCTACCTCAGCTCCGAAGCCGGCGAAATGATGCAGCTGGTGCTGGCCGGCGACGATCCGCAGCGCCTGCAGGACGCGTCGATCGCACTGGAACGCGACCTGCGCACGATCCGCGGCCTCGGCAGCGTAACTTCCTCGGCGTCGCTGCTGCGCCCGGAAATTGTGATCGCGCCGGACTCCGCGCGCGCCGCCGACCTGGGCGTGGCCACCGCCGCCATCGCCGAGGCCGCGCGCATCGCCACCGCCGGCGACTACGAACAGCGCCTGGCCAAGCTCAACCTGCCCGAGCGGCAGGTGCCGATCCGGGTCGGCTTCGCCGAGGCGCAGCTGGCCAATCCGGCGCTGATCGGCCAGTTGCGCGTGAACGGCCGCTACGGTCCGGTGCCACTGGCGGCGGTGGCCGACATCAGCGCCGGCAGCGGTCCTGCGCAGATCTCGCGCTACCAGCGGCAGCGCAACGTCACCCTCAGCGCCGAGCTCAACGGCCGTCCGCTGGGCGAGGTGATGGACGAAGTGCAGGGGCTGCCCAGCGTGCAGAAGCTGCCCGACGGGGTCAGCTTCCTCAATACCGGCGATGCCGAGGTGTTCGTCGAACTGTTCGTCGGCTTCCTGCTGGCGATGGCCGCGGGCCTGGTGTGCATCTACATGGTGCTGCTGTTGCTGTTCAACCACGCGCTGATGCCGCTGACCATCCTCACCGCGGTGCCGCTGTGCGCCGGCGGCGCGTTCGGCGCGCTGCTGCTGACCCAGAACCTGCTGTCGTTGCCGGCGCTGATCGGCCTGCTGATGCTGATCGGCATCGCCAGCAAGAACTCGATCCTGCTGGTGGACTACGCGGTGATCGCCGAGGACGAACACGGCCTGAGCCAGCACGACGCGCTGATCGACGCCTGCCGCAAGCGCGCCCAACCGGTGATCATGACTACCCTGGCGATGGGCGCGGGCATGATGCCGATCGCGCTGGGTTGGGCCGGCGATTCCAGCTTCCGCGCGCCGATGGCGATCGCGGTAATCGGCGGGCTGATCACCTCCACGCTGCTGAGCCTGATCGTGATCCCGGCCGCGTTCACGGTGCTCGACGATCTGGGCGAATGGATGACGGGGCGTTTGCGCCGCGCGCCGGCACCGACGCCGACCGACTAGCGCGCCGCGCCGCTCACTCGACCTGCTTGTCCTCGCGCTTGGCCTCGGCCATCGCTTCCGGCTCCAGCTCCTCGGCGCTGCGGTTGAGCTTGACGAACACGCCCCAGGCGATCAGCAGCAACGCCGCGCACAGGCCGACCGCGGTGGCGTACGGCAGCTTGGCCGGGTCGTCGTGCATCAGTTCGAAGATCGACACCAGCGTCTCGATCGCCAGGGCGATGACGATGACCACGAAGAACCGCGACAGATAGCGGCGCACGCGGGTGGGTCCGCTGACCTTGACATCGCGCTGCACTTCTTCCTCGAAGATGGTCTGGCCCAGTTCCAGCGTCACCAGCGCCACGGTCAGCAGGCCGATCGCCTCCAGCACCACGTTGAAGCGGTCGCGCACCACCAGGTCGCCGCCGGGGGTGAGGCCGTGCCACAGCTCCAGGACCGCCATCGACACCAGTCCGGTGGCGCACAGCAGGAACAGCAGGATGATCACGATGTGGCCGCCGCGGAATATCTTTTCCATGAATTTCATGCGCTGCCGGCCGTGGTGAGGTCGCCGAGCATAGGCGGGCCGGGCGTCAGCGGCGCGCGAAGATGTTGCGGCGGGGATGGCGTCATGGGCGCGCCGGCAGCGCCGTGCAGGAGGTTCTGGCTGGCCGGAGCCATCGGTGCCGACGCGGTCTGGTGGCGGGAGGTTCGTCGCTTCGTTCGTCGCGACTGAAGTCGCTCCCACAAGGGAGCGGTCACCCGAGGCGCTTCAGCGCTCCGCCAGCCCGGCCTGGTAGGCCTGCAGATGGCAGTATGCGGCCGTCAGCCACGGCGCCGCATGGCCGGCGGCGCGGGCGCGCGCCAGCATGTCGCCGACGATGTGCTGCGCTTCCACCCGCTGCCCTGCTTCCAGGTCGCGCAGCATCGAGGCCTTCGTCGGCGAGCCGGGTTGGGTCAGCAACTGCAGCGCGCTGGCCTGGGCCGTGTCGGGAATCGGCTCGCCCGCCGCGGCCGCCACCGCCAGGCATTCGGCGTACAGCCCGCGCATCAGCGCCTGGCCGTCGTCGCCGGCGACGATCCTGCCGACCGGCGCGCGCATCAGGCAGGTGCCAGCGGCCAGCGCGGTCAGGAAGGTATACTTGATCCATTGCTCCTGCGCGATCCGCGGCGCGGCGACATGGTCGATGCCGGCCGCCGCGCAGGCAGCGGCGAGCGCGCGCACCCGCGCGCTGTCTGCGCCGCGTCCGTCGCGTTCGCCGAAGGTCAGCGAGGCCGGCTTGCCCAGGTGCTGGACCACGCCGTCCGCGTCCAGCGTGGCGCTGATGAAGCACAGCCCGCCGAGCACGCGCTCGCCACCGAAGCGCGCGTCCAGCACCGGGTAATGGCGCAGCCCGTTGAGGATCGGCAGCAGCGTGGTGGCCGCGCCCATCGCCGGCGCCACCGCGTCCAGCGCGCTGTCCAGGTCGTAGGCCTTGCAGCTGAGCACCACCAGGTCGAACGCGCGCGCGGCGGCCGCTGCCGGCAGCGTATCGGCGGTCAGGGTGGCCACCGCGATGTCTGCGTCGCCACGCGGGCTGCGCAGGCGCAGGCCGTCGCGGCGCAGGCGCTCGGCGCGCGCCGGGCGCACCAGGAAACTTACGTCGACGCCGGCCTGGGCCAGGCGTCCGCCGAAGTAACCGCCGGTCGCGCCGGCGCCGAGGATCAGGATGCGCATGCGCTGATGGTAGCAGCGGCGCCGGCCCGGCTTCAGCGCGGCGGGTCGCGTGTCTGCGGCGTGCGCAAGCCGTCCGGTGGCTCAAAGGTCTCGGCGGGCACGGACTCGTAGCTGACCGCGTCCACGCGCAGGCTGCGCTCGTCGCGGCGGGTACCGATGCGACCGCGATAGCCGAGCAGCAGGCCGCTGCTGTCCAACCACAGCGTGCCGGTGGTGGTGCCGTCGGGTCCTTGCGTCGCGGATTGATAGCGCCAGCCGGTGGCGAGGCGGCCGGCGATGAATTCGCCGGGAACGGGCGCGCAGCGTCCACCGATCCGCGCGCAGGGATTCTTGGGGTCGTACCAGTAAGGCCCGCTGGCGTCGGCGACCGGAAGCCGATAGTCGCCGGAACGGCTGATCAGCCACGCGCGGCCGCGGGTACCGGGATTGACCAGATAGGCGTCCGGCGCATGCGCGCCGACGAAGTCGATTCGGATCGAATCGCCACGCAGGCGCACCTCCACTTGGACCGATTCGCCGGCCTGCTTCGGGCCCAGCGGACCGAATCCGTACGCGCGTGCCTGTAGCCTGGCCTGGGGCGGCTCCGGCTCCTCTGCCGCCGTATCGGTGGATTGCGCGCTGGACGGCGCAGCGATGCACAGCGCGCACGCGAGCGACGCCGTCAGCCGCTCAGCGCGCAAGGTTGCCGCTGTCGTAGATGGGCGACTGCATGCGCACCACCGCGTAGGACTCGATCGGCAGGCGGCGATGGCCGCTGATGGGGTCTTCGATCAGCATGGATACAGGGCGATAGCTTTCTCCGCCGCTGACCAGGTCCGACAGGCCGACGATGACGCGGTCGACGAACGGCACGATCAGCGGCATCTGGTAGGTGACCTTGATCTTGAGGATGTTGGCGTCCTGTACGTTGACCTGGCTGCCGCCGATGTTGGCGTTGCGGAACGCCAGGCTGTCGTTGGGCAGCGCATAGCGGCCGTCGTACTGACGCTCGCGAAACTCGTTGAAGGCGGCGCGCGTCGGCGAGATGACCTCGATCTTCGAGAAGATCAGAACTTCGGTGAGCTTGATCTTCTGCTTGGTCAGCAACGCGTTGGCGGTATCCGGCGACTGCACGAACAGCGGCGTCAGCCCGCCGGCGAGCGCGTCGCGCATGTCGCCTTTGTCCACTCCGTTCACCGCGCCGGCGCGGGCCGCCTGGAACGTGGCGTAGTCCAGCACGGTCTTGGCCCGGTAGATCAGCACGAACTGGAAGATCACCAGGACCAAGAACAGGAAGGTCGGTACCACCACGCAGAACTCGACCAGGGATTGGCCGCGTTGCCGGTGCGGCGGGTTGCGGGGCAGGTTCATGGACTCTCTCCTGCGAGGGCGGCGCTAGCGGCCGCAGTGGAAGGTTCCGCCGGCCACCAGGCCAGGCGCTCGCCGTGAATCGGTTGTAGCGCCTGCAGGCTGCCCGCTGCCAGTTCCAGCGTGGCATGGGCGCGCAGGCAGGCGGCGCCACGCCACGGCCGCACGCGGTCGCGCCATTCCAGCACGTGGCCGTCGCGGTCGAAGAACAGCAGGTCCAGCGGGTAGCCCATCGCGAAGGTGTGCACGCTGTTGCAGGGCTGGATCAACAGGCCTTGCCCTGGCTGTAGCGGCGCGCGTCCGAGCAGGCCGCGCAAGCGCAACCACCAGGTGTCGGCCCGCCACACGCTGTGCAGCAGTATCTCGCCATCGCGGCGCAGCGTGCCGCACCTCATAGGATTCCCTGCTGTTTCATCTGCAGGTAGATGAAGTAGGCCAGCACCACGAAGATCAGCGGGAAGAAGAACAGCACCAGCGGCAGCATCATCTTCACCGGCGCTTCCAGTGCCAGTTTCTCGGCGCGCAGGAAGCGCTCCTCGCGGCGCTGCATGGCCTGCGAGCGCAGCGTCTCGCTGAGGCTGGCGCCGACCCGGTCGGCCTGGATCAAGGCGCTGGTGAAGTTGGAGATCTGCGAGATGTCCATGCGGTCGGCCATGCGCCGCAGCGCTTCGGCGCGCGGCAAGCCGGCACGCAGGTCGCGCAGCATCCGTGAGAACTCCTGCGACAGCGGTCCGGGCGGGCCTTTCTGCACCGATTGTTCGATCGCGCCGGTGATGTTCAGGCCGGCTTCGACCGCCATGGTGATGAAGTCCAGGAACGTTGGCAGGTCGCGCACGACATGCTTGCTGCGCTGCTTGCGCCGTTCGCCCAGCCACAACGTCGGATACATCCAGCCCAATGGAATGCCGAACAGCAGGCACATCGACAATGCGCCCATGCTGAACTTGCCCAACAGCAGTACGATCACCGCGAAGACCAGGCTGACCGCGCAGGCGGCGACGATGCGCGTGCCGTACAACTCCTCCGGCGTCAGCACGAAGTCCTGCCCAGCCGACTGCAGGCTGCGGTGCGCGCGCTCCAATTGCGCGGATTTAAGCCGCGGGCCGACCAGGTGCGTGGCGGCGGTCACCAGCGGCCACAGCAGGCGCAACGCCGAGGGCAACGGATCCTGGTAGTTGCGATCGTCCTGTGGCACCGCCTGCAGCAGTCCGCGCAGCGCGAACATCACCAGGCCGACGGCAGCCAGCGCGAGCAGGGCGACAAGGGCGAGCATCCAGTTCATATGTCGATCGTCATGATCTTGCGGCACATGCGGTAACCCAGATACTCGAGCACGCACATCAACGCGATGACGCACCAGCCGAGCAGGGTATGGAACATCGGATTCATCGTTTCCGGGTAGAACAGCACCAGGAAGCCGACCAGGCCAGCCGGCAGCATCGCCATCACAATGCCCTGCAGCTTGCCCTGGGCTGTCAGCGCCTTGACCTTGCCTTCCATGATCAGTTTGCGGCGCAGGGTCTCGGCCAGGGTCGACAGGCTTTCGGCCAGGTTGCCGCCGACTTCGCGCGAGATGCCGACCGCGGCGACGAACAGCTTGACGTCGGGAATCGGGACACGCTTGGCGAAATTCTCCAGCGCCTCATCGGTGCGCACGCCCATGTGTTGTTCGCGCAGGATCAGCGCCAACTCCTGCGCCAGCGGCGGTTGCCCGTCATGGGCCAGGGCTTCCAGCGCCGGATTGAAGCCGACGCCAGCGCGCAGGCTGCCGGACATCATCAACAGGCTGTCGGGCAACTGTTGCTGGATCTGGTCCAGGCGCCGCTGCTTCAACCAGAGATAGATCTTGCGCGGCGCCACCGCCAACACGATGATCGCGACCACCGGCAACAGAAGATTGCCGCTGATCAACCACAGCAACAGCGGAATCAGCGCGAGCACTACGCCGTTGGCAACGAACAGCATCTGCGGATCGACGAACAGGAACATGTCAGCCAGGTTCAGCCGCGCGGTATCGACGAAGCGTTCGTGGTAGCGCTGCATGAAGTTCGCGCTGGCCCGCACCAGCAGCAATCCGGAGACGGTGACGCAACTGAACGCGAGCAGAGCGACCAGCCAGATGTTATCCATTGCCCTGGCCACCGTTGCGGAAGATCGACAGGTCCACGGGCACGCCGCGCTCGGCCAACTCCTCGTAGAACTCGGGCACCGCACCGGTGGCGATGAAATCGCCGGTGACCTTGCCGTCGCGGCCGGCGCTGGACCTGGCCTTGAACAGGAACACGTCCTGCAACTGGATGGTGCCGCTTTCCACGCCGGTGATCTCGGTGATGTGGCTGACCTTGCGCGAGCCGCAGGGGAAGCGCTTCTGATGCACGATCAGGTCCACGGCCGAGGAGATCTGTTCGCGCACCACGGTCATCGGCAGCTCCATGCCGGCCATCATCACCATCACTTCCAAGCGCGACAGGGCCTCGCGCGGATTGTTGGCGTGCGCGGTGGTCAGCGAGCCCTCATGGCCGGTGTTCATCGCCTGCAGCATGTCCAGCGCTTCGCCGCCGCGGCACTCGCCCACCACGATACGGTCCGGGCGCATACGCAGCGCGTTGCGGACCAGGTCGCGGATCGAGATGTGGCCCTTGCCTTCCATGTTCGGCGGGCGCGCCTCCAGGGCGACCAGGTTCGGCTGCACCAGTTTCAGTTCGGCCGCATCCTCGATGGTGACGATGCGATCGGTGTCGGGAATGAAGTTGGACAGAATGTTGAGCAGCGTGGTCTTACCGGAACCGGTGCCGCCGGTGACCACGATGTTGCGCCGCTCGCGCACTGCCATGATCAGGAACTCCAGCATCGGCGCGTTGAGCGAGCCGAAGTCGATCAGGTCCTTGCCTTCCAGCTTGCGCTTGGAGAATTTGCGGATGCTGATGCTGGGCCCACGCAGCGCGATCGGCGGAATGATCGCGTTGACGCGCGAACCGTCCTTCAGGCGTGCATCGACCATCGGCGAACTTTCGTCGATGCGCCGCCCGAGCGGGGTCACGATGCGTTCGATCGCCGACAGCACCGCACGGTCGCTGGTGAAGCACACCGGCGACTGCTCGATCCGTCCGGCGCGCTCGATGAAGATCTGGTCGTAGGCGTTGACCATGATCTCGGTCACCGTGTTGTCCTCGATCAGATCTTCCAGCGGTCCCAGGCCAATCGCTTCATCCAGCACTTCCTTGGCCAGGCGCCGGCGATTGATCGTCTTCGGCAGGCTGGCGAACTCGCGCTCCAGCACGTCGTCGATCAGCGCGATCGTCGCCGTACGCAGGGCATCGTCGCCCATGCTGCGCACGTCCAGGCGACGCAGGTCCATTTGCTTGACCAGCGAGGCATGGACCTGGGCGCGATAGACCGCGATGTCCGGCGGCAGATCCTGTGGGCGCGCCAACTGCCGCTGCTCCTGGGCGTCGGCCATCGGCTGGTTGGCCGCGGCCGTTGCCGCGCTGGCGAGTGGTGCCGCGGGCGTGGCGGCAGGCGCATTGAACGAAGCTGGATCCTGGCGCGGCGGCGCCGCTTCCGGCTCGTCGCCGACGACCTGCAGGCGATAGTCGCCGATCTGCACTAGGTCGCGGCTGCTCAACGGACCGCGGCTGCCGGACACCTTCTCGCCGTTGACCAGCACCGAGGCGCGCCCGCCGAAGGCTTCGATGAAGATGCCGTCGTCCTCGCGCTTCAGCGCCGCATGCTGCTGAGCGATGCTCCATCCCTGCAGCACCACCAGATTGCCGTCGCCGCGGCCGATGCCGCATTCGCGATGCAGGCAACGCACATGGCGCTGGTCCCGGTTTGGCGTATCGATGAGGATATTGAACATGGCGTCGTATCTACGGAAGAGCTGGGTGGAAAGGGGTTACTGCACGTATTCCTTGCTGCGCTTGGGCATCGCTTCCTTCCCGCGCTCCTGGATCCTGCGGCCGTGCTCGAGGCCATCGAGGTTTTCCTGCGAATCCGGGGTGATGATGCGCGGGGTCACGAACATCACCAGTTCGGTGCGGTTGCCGCGGAAGCCGTCGGAGCGGAACAGCTTGCCCAGGATCGGAATCTCGCCCAGCAACGGGAATTTCTTCGCGTCCTGCTGCGCGCTGGAGTCGATCAGCCCGGAGATCACGATGGTTTCGCCGGCGCGCACGTTCAATTCGGACTCGGTACGCCGCGTGGTGAAGCCCGGCACGCCCTGCACGCTGACGGTCGGGTCGATGCGGCTCACCTCGGCCAGCAGGCGCGTGGAAATTTCCTGGTTGCCGTTGACCAGCGGCTCGATGTCCAGCTTGATGCCGTACTCCTTGAAATCCACGGTCACCTGACCGAAGCCCTGCGGAATCGGGATCGGCACTTCGCCACCGACCAGGAACTTGGCCTGGCCACCGCTACGCGCACTCAACTGTGGCGATGCCAACAGGAAGGCCTTGCCCTTGTTCATCAGCAGGTTGATCGCCGAGCCGATCTGGGTGGCGATGCCGAAGAACGCCTGGGTCCCGGGTACGCGATTGGGCAGCACCACGCCGGCCGCCGGGCTCCCCGGTGGATTGATCCGGTAGTAGTCGTTGGTGGTGAAGTCCTTCAGCAGCCCGCCTACCGGCCCCTGGATCACGTTGTCCCACTCGATGCCGAGCTCTTCCAGCGCATTGCTGTCGAACTCCATGATCTTCACGTCCATCAGCACCATTGGCCGCATGCCGACCGGATCGGCGGAGGTGAAGTCGAGCAGGCTCGGATACAGCTTCTGCAGCGCTTCGATGCGCTTGGCCACGCCGGGATTGATGTCCTGGCCGGTGATGACCACACGATCGGCCACGGCGTGCACGCCCAGGTTGGGCACATCGGCGAGCAGGGTACGCACGGTTTCCACGGTCGCGGGTGCGTTGCCTTCCATCACTTCCACCGGCACGTCGATCTGGCGCCCGTCCTGCAGCCACAGGTGCACGCTGGTCGCGCCCGGCTTCTGGCCGATGATGACCAGCTCGCGCTTGCCGATGTTGGTCACCTGCACCAGTTCGCCGTTGCCGACGGCCACGCGCTTGAGCGCCTGCGGCAAGCTGTGCACGGCCGCCTGGCCGGCATAGATCCGCGCGCGCTCGGGTAGCGGGGTCACCACGGCGCTGCCGGCCGCACGCCGGTAGGCCGGATCCAGCACCGGCTCGGGAAAGCCGCTGCCACCCATCGGCACCGGTGCCTGGTTGCCCGTCGCCGGCTGCGGCGCCTGGGTGCTGGACTCGGGCGCGACCCTGACCGGCACCGGGACCAGTCCGGTCTGTTGCTGTGCCTGGGCAGTGGCGGTCAGGGTCATGGTCGCTGCCGCGAGCATGGGAAGGAACGAAACACTCCATGTAGTCCTGCGCATGCGTCAGCCTTTGCCTCCGATGATGAATTCGACGCCGTTGCCGCCACCATCCGCCTTGGCGGTGCCGAGCAGTTCTTTCTGGGTCAGGCCATTGAGGCCGAATGGATTGCGATCTTCGACCTGGCGCAGCATGACCCGCATCGCCCCGGCCTTGGCGGCAATGGTCAGCCGCTCGGCCTGCTGCGGGTTCAGCTCCAAGGTGATGTTGGAAAAACCTTGTTGGTCTTCCTGCACCGGCGTATCGCCGACACGGTTGCCGGTAGCCAGCACGTTGATGTTCTCCAGCAACGGGATGACGCGCGACCCTGCGTTTTCCTGCTCCACGGTCAGCAGGATGTCGACATGGTCGCCGGGGGCGATCATGCCCGAGATCGAATTGGTCTCGTCCACCGGCAGCGTATAGCCGACGTTGCCCGGCTTGATCACCCGCGAAAACTGGTCGTACAGCGGCACCAGCGCGCTGGCGCCCAACGGCGCGCCCTGGCGCACCGGCGCGCGCAGGATGCGGCCGCTGTACTCGTCCACGTTCTCTGGGGTCACCGCATCGGCCGGCTGCAGGTCGGCCGGGACGTCGCGCACCGCCAGATCCGACGTGGTGACGACCGTGCCCGGTTCCATGTCGGACTTGGGCACCGCTACGGTCACCGTCTCGCCGACATCGGCGGTACGTGCGGCCACCGCACCCTGCACGTAGCGCACGGCGACGAAGGCGGCCAGCACGCCCAGTCCCAGCGCCACCACGATGAACAACAGGTTGCGGTTCGGCTTGAACCCGGCCGCCTTCATAGCCACCCCAGCGACAGCGCATAGGTGAAGCTGGAGTAGGCCTTGCGCAACGAATCGACCAGTTCCAGCACGATGTTCGGCTGGGCCACCAGCACGGTGACCGCCAGCAGCGTGACGATGCTGTACTCGATCAGGGCCGCACCGCGCTGACGCCGGACGGAGGACGGGGAAACAGGTCTCACGGCGTTCATCCTCATTGCTGGAGCTGGTTAACCACGATCGAAGTTCCCTTCTCGCGGCGGTTGAAAGTCAGGGTCATCTGTTGCTTGCCCTTGCTGTAGCTGCTGACGCAGCTGTTGGAAATCATCGAGCAGGCGGTGGCGGAGGATTGCGGGTTCCAGCCCTCGGCCGGCAGGCGATTGCGATAGAACGCATCGCTCTGGTACGGCGACAGCGCGCTTTCCAGCGCCAGCGTCCGGCCCGGGTTGTCGAGGTACTCGATATCGTTGATCACGGTGGTCCCGGAGGGCTTCAGGAAATCCGCGCCGGGGGCCTTGCGCGGCTTTTCCTTGAGCAGGCGCACGATCCCCACCTGGGCCTCGCTGCCGGCGCCGGCGCCGGCGCCGCTGATCTCGATGGTCACGTAGTGCTCGCCTTCGGCATGGCCGACAATGGTCTTGTTGCCGACCTCGTTGACCACCACCTGGCCAGGCCATTGCTTCCAGTAGAACGCCACCAACTGTTGCGGCGACGCATTGGTGGTGTAGCGCGAGGAGCGCATGTGCAGGCCGTTGTAGATCATGTGCTTGGACACCCACTCGCCCTTGGCGCCGTCCGGCTCCGGAACCTCCGGCCAATCGGCGGCGCAGGCCAACGCCGGCGCCAGCAGCGCGAGCGCCAGGCACAGAGCGCGGTCAGCGCGGCCGTGCATAGGGTTCCAGCTTGTCGACCGGGACCACGTCCGGCGCGATGTAGCCCGGATCGAATCTGCTGATGGTGCCGACGATGGGAATGATCTGCAGGCTGTCGAAGACCTTGGCCGCATCGCTCAGGTGCGAGGTGGGCACCAAGGTGCGCACCTGCCCGATGACGGAGCGCTTGGTCGGGTTCTTGGCAGTGCCGGGGCCGGCCGCGTTCCACGGATCGGTGAGCAGCGTATTGCTGCCCTGCATGCGCAGGCCGAGTTGGTCGAAGGGCTCCAGGAACGACGCCGCGCCGCCGTTGGCGAGCTTCAGATCCTGCACGCTGACGCTCAGGCTGGCGGTGACCAGGCCTTTGTCGTTGGGCGGGAAGTCGCCCGGGATCTTGTCGATCAGGCTGCCGAGCCGGTCGAGGATGCCTTTCGAAGGTTTGTTGTCGTAGCGATCGACACGAATGTCGCCACGCTCGACCAGCGTCTGGTTGGAAAACGTGTTGAGCAGCGGGTTGTCGACGCGGTCGCGTGCATTGCCGGTGCTGGCGCGGCTGACGATCGGCGCGTCGGCCTTGCCGAAGTGGCGATCCACGGTCAGGTCGCGCATCCGCGCAGTGGCCGGGATCGTGTAGTCCGTGGCGACGGTCGCTTCCCACGCGGCGGCACGCGCCGCTTGCTGCGTGGCCTGGCGCAGGTGGATGTACTTGCCCATGATCGGGATCAGCAGGAACAGCGGGACCAGCACGGCGCACAGCACTGCCGCCTCGGTGAGGCTCTGGCCTTCCTGGCGTCCGCGCAGCCGCGGTTGACGTCGCTGGCGCATGGCGTATTCCTCCTAGTTGAGCGTGCCGCGCGTGCGCGGCGCTTCGAGTTCGGCCCGATCGAAAGGCTTGCCGACACTGATGGCCTGGGTGGTGACCTTGAAGTCCGCATCGCCGCCCGGGGTCTGCTCCAGCACGATGAAACCGCGGTTGGGCCGATACTCGTTCAACGGCTCCGCAGTGAAGCCCCACTTGGTGCCGCCCGACCACACGCATTGGCGCAGGCCCGACGGCTTGGCCCATTCGTCGCACGGTTGGCCGGCGACGCTGCGCCGCGTCGGCCCGCGGAAGCCGGCGAGCGCGACCGACTCGCTCTTCTCTGCCGGGAAGCGCGCCAACGCGTCGTCTGGCGCCGCGTCGTCGGTGTGCTCGCCGGTGCCCAGGTCCACCTGCTGATAGCGCGTGGCGGTGGTGGTTTCCTGGGTTCCGGTGGTCTGCAGCCGGAACAGGCAACTGCCGGCCGCGCCGTCGTTGGCCACCTCCCAACTGGTCTGGCGCACCACTTCCGTATCCCGGTCGAACCACAGCTCATAGCGGGTGGTGCCCACCAGGGCGACGTCCTCACCGGCCAATGGGCGGCTCTGCAACCCGCCGGCCTGGCAGTCGCGGATGGTGTCGAGATAGTTCTGGCGGGCTTCATTGACGCCGTTGCGGGTCAATTCCACGATTTGCCTGACGTGGATGGGCGGCATCGACGCGCGGGTGTCCTCGGCACCGCCGGTGCCTTCCGCGGTCGCGCTGCAGCCACACAGCAACGCCAGCACGCTGGGCAGCACGGCACGACGAAGACGCATCGCAGCACGGCTCATAGTGCGCCGACTCCCGCCACCAGCACCTTGATGCTGTTGGGCGTATCGACCAGGCGCGCCTGCCAGTACGGGCTGAACAGATTGCCGGATTCCACCTTGTTGTCGCCGCGGCGGAACAGTGCATAGTTCGGCGGCCGGTTGAAGTAGACCTGGGCGGAGGACAGGGCCGTCAGCTTGCCATTCTGCGCCTTGTCTTCCGTGGCCATGGCAGAACCGGCCGGCCCACCGATGCCGTCCACGGTGGAACTGGTGCGCGCATTGCGCATGTCGGTCTCGGCATAGACGGTGAAGACCGGCCCGGCGTTGTCGTCGAAGATCTTGCTGCCATTGCTGGCATAGGGACGCAGCGCCTTGTTCTTCTTGACGTCGTGGTAGTCGCGCAGGCCGTTGTAGCCGGTGAAGAACGCCTTCTTGTGCTGGCCGCCGTCCATCGCCACGTTGGCGTCGCCGTCGACCATGCGCGCGACCAATCCGTTCCTGCGCAAGCTGTCGCCATAGGGGCGATAGCGGCGCCGGTCCCAGTCCGAATACCAGCCCTGGCCATTGCCGAAGCCGCGCAGGAAGCGCTGATTCTTGTAGCGATCCACCGCCTGTGCGCCACCCCAGCCGAGCGGGATGTCGATATCCGGCAGCGGCCACGGCAGGTTGATGTCCAGCGCCATCGTGTCCAGTGCCGCCCAGCGGTTGTAGTCGACCATGTCGGTGCCGCCGGTGCTCTCGAAGCCGATCAGCCCGATCCCGAAGCTGTCGCCGCGATCCTTGCCGAACCCATCGCGCGATTGCATCACCACGTTGCGGAAGCGGTCCGCGCCGGCGCGCTGCGTCGCGCTACCGCCGCCATTGCGCGGGATGCGGTGCGTATCCAGGAACTTGTTTTCGGACGTCAGCAATTGCTCGCCCAATACGCCCAATCCCACCGCGCCTATCGTCGCTTGAGGCGAGTTTCGTTCCACCACGTCTTTCGCGACCAGGATGCCATCCACCCGCGAGACGCCTTCGATCACGCTGGTGGTGGCCAACGCGAAGATGCCGTTGAGTTCGTCCAGCGCGGTGACCACGGCCTGGGCGACCGGATTGTAGGCCTTGCGCGCGGCCTTCAGGATCTTCTCCGCCGCCTTGAACGCCACGCCGATGGCCTTGAAGATGGGTCCGACATACGGAATGGCCGACAGCACGTCCATCGTGGTGCGGATGATGATCGTGGTGCCATGCAACTGGTTCATCCACGAATACAGGCTGATCGTCTGCGCGATGGCCACCTCGTTGGCGACCCGGCCACGATTCATGTATGCGGCGAAATTGAGTGCACGCGCCTGTTGCACCGCGACGCTGTAGGCGCCCGCATCGGCGGCGTTGGTCAGTTCGACTTTCTTGTTGACGGCCTGGCCGCTGTCGAACAGCACGATGGCGCCGACGCACAGCACCAGGATCAGTACCAGTCCAAGCACCATGGCCTGTCCGGCCATGCCGCGCTTGCCATCGAAACGGGGCGGCACGCGCGACTTCGCGATTGCGAACGCTGTACGCATCTGCAATTCCTTTGCCGAATGCACTCCCTACTGCGTCGTCATCGGCACGTCGGAAGCTAATTGGGGAGTATCTGGGCAGCGGGCTGCCCAGATACCGGAGGTCGTTACCACAACAAGTTCGATTACTTGTTGTTGTACTTGTCCATGCCCTTTTCCTTGTCGGCCTCGGCCTGGGCGCTGTTGGACTGGTTCTTGGCCCGGTTGATCGACTGCGTGGCGCTCTGTCCCGACAGTTCCTTGGACATGCCCGCGACCTGACTGCGGACGGTGCCACCGAAGAAGGTGACGGCGGCAATGGCCGCGATCGCGATCAGGGCGGTGATGATGATGTATTCCGTCATGCCCTGGCCGAGCTGCTTGCGGCCGAAACGGATATGCCTGCGCTGGTTCTTCATTTGATTCCTCTCCTTGGCTCTGGCGCCCACTGCACCGGCATCACACTTACGTCCGCGCGGTTGCGTGTAGGCGTGTGGGTTGCATAAGTGAAAACGTTCACAGATATGAAACTAATCCTTGGTCCGGACTTGACATGTCTTGACATATGTATCGCGGACGTAGCCACTCTAACGTCAACATATTGCCGTTACAAGAAAGCTTGCGTTAAGGATTCGGCGCGAAACGGGATGAATATCCCATAACGAAGTCAAACTTCAGGCGCAGTGTTTCATTGAACGATTCACTCTATTCTGAATTCGCGAGTATTTAGCCGATGTGGGTTTCTCGCCGTCGTGCGTGTGTCAATTCGTTGGCGAAGCGCGAAGCGCATGACGGAGCGGACGAGGGGATGCTCTCGATGGCGGGCCTGCGTGGGCGCAGGCGCAGAATCGCCCGCGCCGTCGATCAGCGCCCGCTTCCGTGGCACTTGCACTTGGACGTGATGGTGGGGCCATCGGGTGGCTGCGCAGACCTGTATCGCGAATGTGGCACGCCGTAACGGCCGACCGGCGCGGTGGCGGCTGCCGCCGGCGAGGCTCTTACCCAACCCAGCGACGGCGCCACCACGCTGAGCGCTGATGGCCTGCTCACGCTCTATCGTGCGGGCCGTGTCTCCGGTCGCGTCGGTCGGGTTGGCGCGCTGGCTGGCAATCGAGCCTGCGCGCGGCCCACCAGGTGAATGGGCATGTGGCGTGTGCAAGCCGGGCGGGCACCTGGCGACCGGTCGCGCAGCGCCATGTTCCAGTGGATGCCGTCAGCCGTCGAAAGCCGGAACGCACGGCTCTGGCGTACCTGCCGCTGCGATCCATCCATCTATCCATGCACATGCCGCGGATGGACCGGGCGCGCGCGACTATGGCTACGCGCCAGGCCGGCGGTCGCGCTAGACGCGCACCAGCTCCACGCGGCGATTGCGCGCCTTGCCTTCTTCGGTCGTATTCGGTGCGATCGGTTGCTCCTGGCCGAAACCTGCTGCGTGCAGGCGATCGGCGGCAATCCCGGCGCCGGTCAGGTAGGCCACGACTGCGCTGGCGCGGGCTTCGGACAGCGACTTGTTGTGTGCGGCATCGCCGCTGTCGTCGGTATGGCCGTTGACCGCCAGGCGCAGCGCGGGATCGGTCTGCAGCAGCTGCCGCACCTGGTCAAGTTGCGGCTTGGAGTCGGGCAGGATCTGCGCCGCGTCGGAGGCGAAGTTGACCTGGATGGCGACCTTGCCAGCGGATGCCAGTTGCTGCTGCAGCGCATCGGCCGGCAGCAGCTTGGCGGTGGCCTGGAACGGCTTGGTCTCGGCGATCAGCAGGCCGCCGCCGCTGCCGCCGCTGCACACATGGATCCAGATGTCGCGATCGGCGCGGTGGATGACGTAGGTGTCCGCCGGTTCGTTGTAGATGTCGCCGATGCCGCCGACGTAGGTCACCGCCGCATTGCTGTCGCCGATCGCCTTGCTCGCTTCTGCAGGCAGATGCCCGCTGGCGATGCGCTGGCCGCCCAGCGATTCCACCATGGCCTGCACGTTGCGGGTCAGCTCCAGTGGCGAATACGGCTTGCTGTCGGCGGTACCGACCGCGGTCGCGTAGATCTTGCCTTCGACCCATTCGACCCGGTCGCCAGTCCAGAACGGTGCACGATCGAAATCGTTGCGGACCGGCGCGTCCTTGGTGGCGTAGCCATCGGGGAGGCCGAGATACGGAAAGCTGCCCAGCGGGGCGTCGGACACCGGCAGGGTAGCCGGGTCGAAGCGCCGGACCGTTTCCGTGGCGGTCGGCGAGGGCGCCGCCGCTGCGCTCGATGCGGGCGAGGCATCGGCCTCGGCATGTGCCGCCGGCTGTGGTTCGGAACGTTTGCAGCCGGTGACGGCCAGCAGGATCAGGCAGACGCTGAGAACGGCGTGGCGCGCCGTGGGGACAATCGCGGTCATCGGAATTCTCTCAGGGCAGTGACGGGGTGCGCTCAGCGCATGTCGTTCAGCAGCTGCTTGCATAGCTCGGCGTCGGGCTTGTAGGTGCCGTCCGAATGCACCTTCTGCATGCTTTGCAGGCCCTGCTTGTAGCCGTTGTCGAAGTCTGCGGAGAAGTTCGCGGCTTGGGCGTAGAGGCCCTGCATGACTTTTTTCTGCTTTGCCTTGTAGGCGTCGACCTGCGGCTGCGTGGCCCCGCAGGCCTTTCCATTGGCGACGTTGCCGCCGACGATCTTGCCGAAGTTGACGATGCCGTCGTCTTGAGCGTGAACCCCACCGCTGGCGCTCGCCAGCAGTGCCGCCGCGATGACTGCCGTGTATCGATTCATTCCTTGCTCCTTGTATGGCCCGGTGCGAGCAGGCCGGCAAAACCCCTGTGGGCCGAGGATAGCAATGCAGTGCGCAAGCCCCAACCCTGGCGGCACCGTGCGCCGGGGGCATTCGACTAGGGCAAGGGCCTAGCTGCGCAATCCCACCCCGCGCTTCAGCAGCCACAGCGCCAGTGCGCTGAGCACCGCGACGAAGCCCAGCATCAGCGCGTACGCCACCCACACCGGCACGTCGCTGCTGCCGAGCAGGCCGTAGCGGAAGGCGTTGACCATGTAGAAGATCGGGTTGGCGTGGGTGGCGGCCTCGGCCCAGCCGGGCAGCAGCTTCACCGAATAGAACACGCCGCCCAGGTAGGTCAGCGGGGTCAGAATGAAGGTCGGCACGATGGCGACGTCGTCGAACTTCTTCGCGTACACCGCGTTGATGAAGCCGGCCAGCGAGAAGATCGTGGCGCCCAGCAGGACCGTGGTCAGCGTCACCAGCGGGTGCGGGATGCGCACCGGGGTGAAGAACATGGCGATGATCAGCACCAGCACGCCGACCATCAGCCCGCGCAGCACCGCGCCGGCGACGTAGCCCCACAGGATCACCCAGTTCGGCATCGGGCTGACCAGCAGTTCCTCGACGTGGCGGCCGAACTTGGCGCCGAAGAAGCTGGAGCTGATGTTGCCGTAGCTGTTCTGGATCACGCTCATCATCACCAGGCCCGGCACGATGAACTGCATGTAGCTGTAGCCGCCCATGTCGCCCACGCGCGAGCCGATCAGCCCGCCGAAGATCAGGAAGTACAGGGTCATGGTGATCGCCGGCGGCACCAGGGTCTGGCCCCAGATGCGTAGGATGCGCTTGACCTCGCGGCGCACGACGGTGCCCAGCGCGACCCAGTTGCGCTGGGTCGGCGTGGCCTCGGGGGGGAGCGGTTGCGGAGTGCTTGTGGTGTTCATCGTCGTCCAGCGAAAGAGGGGTCAGGCGGCGGGGGGCTGCTTCGGCGAATCTGCATCCGCCGGGCCCGCGGGGCGTGCGGCCGCCGCAGGCTGGCCGTCCCGGTTGTCGCCGGTGAGGCGCACGAACAGTTCCTCCAGGCGATTGCTCTTGGTGCGCATCGAACGCACGCGGATGCCGGCGGCGCCGAGTGCGGCGAACACACGGTTGAGGTCCATCGCCCGCGGCATGTCCAGGTCCAGCGTGTGCGCGTCCTGCGCCAGCAGGATGGTGCCCTCGATCGCCGGCAGCTGCGCCGGCAGTGCGCCGTCGATGTCCAGCAGGAAGCCTTCGACGTCGAGCTTGGCCAGCAGCTCGCGCATCGGGCCCTGTTCGACGATGCGGCCGCGGTCGATGATCGCCAGGTTGCGGCACAGGCTCTCCGCTTCCTCCAGGTAGTGCGTGGTGAGGATGATGGTGGTGCCGGCGGCGTTGATCTCGCGCAGCACGCGCCACATGTCGCGGCGGATCTCGATGTCCACGCCGGCGGTGGGTTCGTCCAGGATCAGCAGGCGCGGCTGGGTCATCATCGCGCGGGCGATCATCAGCCGCCGCTTCATGCCGCCGGACAGGGTGCGGCTCATCACCTGCGCCTTCTCCCACAGGTGCGCACGCTTGAGCTCCACTTCGGCCTGGCGCTCGGCCTGGGCGCGCGGCATGCCGTAGAAGCCGGCGTAGTTGACCAGGATGTCGAAGGGCTTCTCGAACAGGTTGAAGTTGATCTCCTGCGGGACCAGGCCGAGCAGCCGCATCGCCGCGCTGCGCTGGGTGCTCAGGTCGGTGCCGAACACCTCGACCTGGCCGGCGCTGAGGTTCACCAGCGAGCTGATGATGCCGATCAGGGTGGACTTGCCGGCGCCGTTGGGCCCGAGCAGGGCGAAGAAGTCGCCGGGCAGCACGTCCAGCGACACGCCGTGCAGCGCCTGCACGCCGTTGTCGTAGGTCTTGCGCAGTTCGCGCACGCGCAGCGCGGGCACCGGCATGGGGGAAGGGAGCGGGGAGGCGGGATTCAAGGCGGACCTTTCGCGCCCTGTCGACGGCGCTGGAGAAATGCAGCCGCTATTATAGAAGACCTCGTGGGCCCGGCCCCGGCCATAGACTGTTGCATCTTCGTGCCTGTCCAATTCCCGCTGAAACTGGTCGACCGCTACATGCTGGCCCCGGCCGTGGGCCACTACCGCTTCGTCCGCGACGACGGCCAGCCGCTGCCGTTCGTGCCCGGCCAGTTCGTGCAGGTGCATTTCCACTACGCCGACGGCACCGCGACCAAGCGTAGCTACTCGCTGGCCACCCGCCACGACCCGGCGCAGCCGGCCGACGCGACGGTCGAGATCGCGGTCAGCTTCGTCGCCGGCGGCGCGGCCACGGCGCTGTTCGAAAGCCTGGAGATCGGCGGGCAGGTCTGCGCCAGCGGCCCGTACGGTCGCTTCTGCCTGAACCACGGCGACAGCAACCGCCGCTACCTGCTGATCGCCACCGGCACCGGCGTCACCCCGTACCGGTCGATGCTGCCGTTGCTGGAAGCGGCGATGGCCGAGCGCGGCGTGGAAGTGGTGCTGCTGCTGGGCGCACGCACGCCCGCCGAGCTGCTCTACGGCGACGAGTTCCGCGCCTTCGCCGACGCGCATCCGGGGTTCCGCTTCGTGCCGTGCTTCTCGCGCGAGCTGCCGGAGGCGCCGCATGCGGACGTGCGCCACGGCTACGTGCAGCAGTTCCTGGGCGAGTTCGCGCCGCAGGCGGACGGCGACGTCGCCTACCTGTGCGGCAACCCGAACATGGTCGACGCCTGCTTCGATGCGCTGAAGGAGGCCGGCCTGCCGGTGCAGCACATCCGCCGCGAGAAGTACGTCAGCAGCAAGTAGCGCCGAACCCGCCGTCGCCGGCCGTGCGCCGGCGCTCGGCTGCTCGCTTCGGCCCGCGCCCGGCATCGCCCCGGGCGCTGCATCGCTCGCCCGGCACGGGGCCTACCCCGGCTACGCGGCCGAGGTCAGGCGCTGCCGGGTCTCCTTCAGGTCCTTGCCCGGCGGCATGCCGAACATGCGACCGTATTCGCGGGTGAACTGGGGAACGCTTTCGTATCCCACCGCCGAGGCCGCCCGGCCGATCGTCGCGCCTTCCGCCAACAGCAGGCGCCTGGCCTCTATCAGGCGCAGCTGTTTCTGGAACTGCAGCGGGGTCAGCGAGGTGATCGCGCGGAAGTGCACATGGAACGTCGAAAGGCTCATCCCCGCCGCGTCCGCCAGCTGCTCCACGCGCAACGGCCTGGCGAAGTCCGAGCGGATCCTGGCCACCGCGCGGCCCACCCGCCGGGCATGGCTGTCGGTGACGCCCAGCGCGCGCATCGCGCCGCCGTGCCGGCCTGACAGCAGCCAGTAGTGCAGCTCGCGCAGCAGCTGCGGGCCCAGCACGGGAACCGACATGGGGCGGTCCAGCAGGCGGATGAGCCGGTCCGCGGTATCGGCGACTTCCGCCTCGGTCGGGTCGACCCGCACCGGCGCGCCCATCGCGAAGGGGGCCGTGCCCATCTCGGCCACCAGCGAGGCGATCGTGGCCGGATCCAGCTCCACCACGCAGGCGTAGTAGGGCGCCGCGAGCGAGGCACGGGTGATCTGGCTGACCGTGGGCACTTCCGCGGTGACCAGCAGGGATTCGCCGGCACCGAAGTCGTAGCTGCTGCTGCCCATCGCGACCTGCTTCCTGCCCTGCAGCACCAGCGCCACCAGCGGCCTGCAGATGGCGTACTGCAATGGCGTCGGCCGGGTCTCGCGCAGGATCGCAAGCCCAGGCAAGGGCGTGCGCGCGACCCCAGTCGCGTCGACGTGCGCATCGGCGTAGCGACGCGCGGTTTCCAAAAGATTCGCAGGCATGCGCAGATCCTAGCGCTTGGCCGCTGTGGCCGCAGTCGTGTTGGATGATTGGGCAAGAAATCCGGAAGAATAGGCAGTTCTGTTTCACAAAAACTCAGATAAGAACGAGAAGCGCGGAATGTGCCGGGCCAAGATCGGGATTAATAGGCAAAAAAAAGGGCAGGATCGGGAAACCGCGCGAACGCGTCTGGGGCGATCGTCTCTCCACCCGCAATATCCATCCCACTGGAGACCTCCATGCCCTCGATCTCGCTCATCACCGGTGCCAACCGCGGCCTCGGCCGCAATACCGCCCTCAGCATCGCCCGCCGTGGCGGCGATGTCCTGCTCACCTACCGCAACGGCGCCGACCAGGCCAAGGCCGTCGTCGCCGAGATCGAAGCGATGGGCCGCAAGGCAGTGGCCTTGCCGCTGGACGTGAGCGACGTGGCGTCCTTCGGCGCCTTCGCCGACGCCGTGCGCAGCGCGCTGTCCGCTACCTGGTCCCGCACCGGCTTCGACCACCTGCTCAACAATGCCGGGCATGGCGAGATGGCCATGCTCGCAGACACGACCGAAGCCCAGTTCGACGCGTTGTTCGCGACCCACGTCAAGGGCGTGTACTTCCTGACCCAGGCGCTGCTGCCACTGATCGCCGATGGCGGCCGCATCGTGAACTTCTCCTCCGGCCTGACCCGTGTATCGATGCCGGGCTTCTCCGCCTATGCCGCCGCCAAGGGCGCCGTCGAGATCCTGTCGTTCTACATGGCCAAGGAACTCGGCGGCCGCGGCATCGCGGTGAACACCGTGGCCCCGGGCGCGATCGAAACCGACTTCCTGGGCGGCGCCGTGCGCGACCTGCCCGATCTGAACAAGCAGTTCGCCGGCATGACCGCCCTGGGGCGCGTGGGCGTGCCCGACGACATCGGCCCGATGGTCGCCAGCCTGTTGAGCCCGGACAACCGCTGGGTCAACGCGCAACGGATCGAGGTTTCCGGCGGGCAGGCCATCTGACCTGCGCGGTCGACCTGGGCGGCAGCAACTAGCCACGTCGTGGCAGCGACGCAGCTGGTGGCGGGCGAACGAATCGCTGGTACGCCAGGAATGATTCGTGCGCTCGGCTCGGCACGGCACGGCGGCGGCGCCGTGCCGACGCCCCGGACGTGCTGCCTAGTCCGGAACGGTTATGGAGGAAAGCATTCCCAGAACATCGTCGTAGCTACCGTTCGCCTCGGCCTGCCGAAGAAACTTCGCGCGCTCCACGATGATCTCCTTGGGCGTGGGTTCTGCATGCAGAAGCGCGAGAGCCTCATCGAGGAATTCGTCCAGGGGCATGGCGTGCTCGTCGTTGCCCTGGCCGAACAGCTTCGTGCGCACGCCGGGAGGCGCCAGCTCGACGACCTGCACCTTGGTGCCGGCCAATTGAACACGCAGACTCTCGGTAAACGAATGCACGGCGGCTTTGGTGGCGCTGTACGTCATGGCTGCCGGGAACGGAACGAACGCCAGTGCGGAGCTGACGTTGATGATGACGCTGTCGTTGTTGCTGGCAAGTTGCGGCAAGAACGCATAGGTCATGCGGATGGTGCCGAGAAGGTTGATGGCGATCGCCTCTTCGGCGGCCTTCAGGGACTCCGCCTTGAAGACGTTCTCGCTCGGCATGATGCCGGCATTGTTGATGACGACATTGAGGCCGGGATAGCGTTCGGCCGCCAGGCGGCTCGCTGTCACGACGGACGCCGCGTCCGCAACGTCGAGTTCGATCGCCTCGATGCCCGGATGCTCGGCGGTGATCTGGTCCAGCAGCGCCTTCTTGCGCCCCGAGACGATGACGGTGTTTCCGGCCTGTTGCAGTCGCAGTGCCAGCCCGAGCCCGATTCCAGAGGTGGAGCCGGTGATGAGAATCGTATTGCCTGTGTTCTTCACGGACGTGTCCTGGTTGCGGAAGGGGTAGAATCAAAAACGGACAGCAATCCGTTTCCAGATACGTTGGCGGACAGTTGTCCGTTTGTCAACGGAATCGTGAAGGGAGCAGGTGTGGAAAAGCCAAAGCGGTCTGATGCAATGCAGAATCGGGAGCGCATCCTGTCGGTCGCGCTCGCGGAATTGGTCCGTTCGGCCGATGTTCCCCTCAGCACGATCGCCAAGAAGGCGGGCGTCGGGCAGGGGACCTTCTACCGCCACTTCCCCACGCGGGAGGCGCTGGTGATAGAGGTCTATCGCCATGAAATGCTGCAGGTCACCGGATTCGCCGAGCACTTGCTGAAGACGCTGCCCCCAGAGCGGGCGCTACGCGAGTGGATGAAGCGCCTGGCCGAGTACGCGATCACCAAGGCCGGCCTGGCTGGCGCACTACGCGCCGTTGCGAACACGAAGGAGTGCGCGGGCAACGAGGGCTATGCGCCCGTGATCGCTGCCGCTCAGATGCTGCTCGATGCGAACGAGGAGGCTGGAACGATCCGGCCGGGAATCACCGCGGACAAGTTTTTCCTGGCGATCGCGGGTATCTGGCAGATCGACCCTGCCGAGGACTGGCAGCCACGCCTGACCTGGCTCATGGATACGGTCATGGAGGGACTGTGCGCAGGCGCGCCAAGGCGGGCGTCGGCCGGCAAGGCATAGCGGCTTCAGCGTAGCGCGCGCACAGCGCGCGCTATGACGTCTCCGCTGTTCTTCAGCTGCCTTGCTTGGGCTCGCCCGCATTTCATAGGCTTGCCGAGAATGAGCCGGTGCTCGATCCGGGTGATCGATTGCGTGGAATTCAGCGTGTTCCCATTGCGAGATCTCGTCTAGCGCGGATGCTGTCGTTGCTGCATCCGATGGCGACGGCCCTATCGCTCGACCAGCGTAGCCCCATTGAAATGAGCTGTGGCAGTTGCGCGACGGCACCGACGCTGTGGGCTGTCTCTACATGAGCTCGAAAGCCATGAGCTTGCACGTCGCGTTGTACCGATACGTGATTGCTTGGTAACCTGGGGAAGTACTGCCTTGTCCGTCTTGTATGGTGGCTTTGACCTGCAGGTTGTTGAGCTTCGCTGCCAGGACTGCGGCATACATCGCCTTGCCGCCATCCGCTGTGGTGTCGATCCAGATCATATTGTAATCGCAGGAGCAGCCGGAGATGGCGCCGGTCATGTACAGGCCCGCAACTCCTTGCGAAGGAATTAATGTCCCTGCCTTCCCTTCGACATTGCATACCGCCGCGGACGCCGGTATCGATAAGGCGCAGAGCAGCGTGCCGATAAAGAATCGTTTCATGTATTTCTCCCTGTGATCATTGGAAGTTCATCCCCAGATGGACTGCGTGCTCACAGCAACCTGGATTGTTGGCAATGCTGCGGTTATGCCCAGTCGCTGCTCTATGCCTGACGCTTCGAATGAACTCCGCGTAGGTCGCTGTTCGTCAACAAGTCATAGCGGTCTGCGCCCACGCAACTGGCCATCTTTCCGGCTAGAGGTGTCGCCGAAGGTCGCTGACAAGCGCCTTGATGCCCATTCCCAGCAGTCGTTCACCGTAGGCCGTTTCGATGCTGGCATATTGCGCGTTCGCAACTTCAGAGGCCATCCAAAAGCCTTTGAAGATATCTCAAATTTCGATCCCCTTTTGCATATTGCCGGAAATCTCGATACTCGTTGCGCTTCGCACAAAAGCGAGCCCGGAGAAGATATTTTCTTCGATCTGAAGTGCAATTTGCCCCGTCCCAAGGCTAACCCAGCGTGCGGTGGCGCGCTAGATCAGGTGCAGTTGAGCCGCTATCGAGTTTTCAAAGGAGAACGACGTCGGAAGAGCTTGTGTCGCCATCTGACAGGTCGGGCGGCCAGTACGGCGCAGCATGATCGGAGAATGCGGGAATCTGCGGTAGCTGCCGGACGCACTTTCGAATCGAGTAGGTAAATCGGCGAACGGCGTACCTGGCAGGTACACCTGCCTGAAGGGCGATGCGGAGAACCCGAGCGCGTCGATGCGCTCCAGCCTGTAAAGGATGCTTGACATCCCCTCAGGCTGCGCGCATCCTCCTGTAAAGCGTGCTTGACAGGGGTTGTCATGGAGAACAGCGGGGTGGTGGTGGATCGCTACCGTCGGGGGCCGGCTCGGGTTGCAGTCGGGGTGCGGGCATGAACCGCTGCAGGCGCAGCGCGATCATCGTGCTGTGCGTGAGCATGGTGATGCTCGCGGCCACGTCGTCGCTGCGGCTGCTGCGCGGCGACGATTACTTTCGCGGGCTGTGGCTCGGTCTATGCATCGGCGGCATCTTCCTGGCGCTGATGCTGTGGTGGTCGTCGGGCAGCATGCGCGACAGCGCGGTGCCGGCGCTGGCGCGCCGCTACTACCGCGAAATGGGGCTGCCGATGCTGATGTACATCGCGGTGATGCTGTGCTGGAAGCGCTTGCTCGACAGCGTGGACGCGGACTGGGCGCGGGTATTGATCGCGCTGCTGCCGGCAGTGCTGGTGGCGCTGGTGATCCGCGCGGTGGCGCGCTTCGTGCGCGATTCCGACGAGATGCAACGGCGCATCGAGCTGGAGTCCATCGCCATTGCCGCCGCGCTGGTCAGCGGCGGCTACATGACCGCCGGATTCCTGCAGGCGGCCGGCATGATCGCGCTGCCGGCGTCGGCGGCGATGTTGTGGGTGTTCCCGCTGCTGTGCGCGACCTACGGCATCGCCAAGGGCGTGAATGCGCGTCGCTACCAATGAACAGCCGCATCCGCGAACTGCGCGAAGCGCAGGGTTGGTCGCAAGGCGAACTGGGCGAGCGGCTGGGCGTGTCGCGGCAGACCATCAACGCGCTGGAAACCGGCAAGTACGATCCGAGCCTGCCGCTGGCGTTCCGTATCGCGCGATTGTTCGCGCACAGCATCGAGCAGGTGTTCCTGTTCGACGATCCCGAGTAGTCCCTCCGACCTGCCATCGGTCACCTACGACGCCATGCTCCGGCATGGCATGCTGCACTTCATGAACTCAAGGATGCGAACCATGCCACACCCATGCAGAGCGCTTGCCGTCGTTGCGGCGACCTTGCTGCTCGCCGCTTGCCAGGCCGGGCAAGGACCGGCGCCACAGAATGCGGGACGCAGCTACGGCGCGTTGCGCTTCCATCCCTGCACGCTGACCAGCCCGGTCGCGGCCAACAACGTCGAAGCGCAATGCACGCGCATGTCGGTGCCGGAGAATCCGGCGGCGCCCGGCGGGCGCAAGATCGAACTCAACATCGCCTGGCTGCCGGTCAGCGGCCAGGGCAGCAGCGAGCCGGACCCGGTGTTCTTCCTCGCCGGCGGCCCGGGCCAGGCGGCGACCGACGTGGCCAGCATCGTCGACCTGGCCTTGCGCGACACCCGCAAGCGTCGCGACGTGTTCCTGATCGATCAGCGCGGCACCGGCCAATCCAATCCGTTGACCTGCCTGGGCGCGGACGGCAAGGAAATGCAGCTGGCCGACCCGGCGCGTGCGCCCACTGCGGCGGAGCTGGCCGACTACGCCGGGCGTTGCGCGCAATCGCTGCAGGGCCGCGCCGATCCGCGCTACTACACCACCACTCAGGCCATCGCCGATCTGGACGCGGTGCGCGCCGCGCTCGGCGCCGACAAGCTCAACCTGATCGGCGGCTCCTACGGCACCCGCGTGGCCCAGCAGTATGCGACGCGTTATGCGGCGCACACCCGCAGCGTGGTGATCGACGGCGTGGCGCCGAACGATCTGGTGGTCGGCGGCGAGTTCGCCACCACGTTCGAGGATGCGATCAAGCTGCAGTCCGAGCAGTGCAAGGCCACCCCGGCCTGCGCCAAGCGCTTTCCCGCCGATACCCGCGCGCAGTTGCGCACGGTGGTGGAACGGCTGCGGAAAGCGCCGGTGGATGTGGACTATCGCGACCCGGCCAGCGGCGAGAGCAAGCACGACCGGGTCACCGCCGACACCGTCACCAGCCTCGCGTTCTCGTTCTCGTATGCGCCGCAGACCGCCTCGCTGCTGCCGCTGGTGCTGGACGAGGCCGCGCACGAACGCTACGCCCCGCTGATGTCGCTGGCGCAGATGATGGGCAAGCAATTGGACGGGCAGATGAACCGCGGCATGCAATGGTCGGTGATCTGCGCCGAGGACGCCGACCGCTACCGCGCGCCTGCCGCCGGCGGCGATACCCTGCTCGGCCCGGAGGTGGCGCAGATGTTCTTCGCCGCCTGCCCGGTCTGGCCGACCGGCACGCGCCCGGCCGATTTCACCGCGCCGTTCAAGTCCAGCTTGCCGGTGCTGCTGACCTCCGGCGAACTGGATCCGGTGACCCCGCCGCGCTACGCCGCGCGCGTGCTGCAGGGCCTGCCCAACGGCCGCCACCTGGTGGTGCGCGGGCAGGGCCACGGCACCATGACCCTGGGCTGCATGCCCAAGCTGCTCGGCCAGTTCTTCGAGAACGCCGACGCCAAGCAACTCGATGCCACCTGCCTGGACGCGATGAGCGGCGTGCCGGCCTTCACTTCATTCAACGGATGGGAACCATGAGCCGCGCAGCGTTTCGCAGGGAGGACCGCGCATGATCGTCGCCGACAATCTGCACAAGGCGTTCAAGACCAAGACCGGCACCGTGCAGGCGGTGCAAGGGGTCAGTTTCGAAGCGGCCGACGGCCAGATCACCGGCCTGCTCGGTCCCAACGGTGCCGGCAAGACCACCACCTTGCGCATGCTGTACACGCTGATGACGCCCGACCAGGGCCAGGTGCGGGTGGACGGGATCGACGTCGGCGCCGATCCGTTGGCGGTGCGCCGCGCGCTGGGCGTGCTGCCCGACGCGCGCGGCGTGTACAAGCGGCTGACCGCGCGCGAGAACATCGCCTACTTCGGCGAACTGCACGGGCTGTCGGCGGCGCGCATCGCCGAACGCACCCGGGTGCTGGCCACGGCGCTGGACATGGACGACATTCTCGATCGCCAGACCGAGGGCTTCAGCCAGGGCCAGCGCACCAAGACTGCGATCGCGCGCGCGCTGGTCCACGACCCGCGCAACGTGATTCTCGACGAGCCGACCAACGGCCTGGACGTGATGACCACCCGCGCGATGCGCGGCTTCCTGCGCGGGCTGCGCGCCGAAGGGCGCTGCGTGATCTTCTCCAGCCACATCATGCAGGAGGTGGCTGCGTTGTGCGATCGCATCGTCATCGTCGCCAAGGGCACGGTGGTGGCGGCCGGCACCGCCGACGAACTGCGCGCCCTGACCGGCGAAGACAATCTGGAAGACGCCTTCGTCAAGGCGATCGGCAGCGACGAGGGACTGCACGCATGAGCCTGTTTCGAACCGTTTTCACCGTGATGCGCAAGGAATTGCGCGACCTCGGGCGCGACCGCCGCACCCTGGCGCTGGCCTTGCTGCTCGGTCCGCTGCTGTACCCGGCGCTGATCCTGGGCATGGGTGCGCTGGCCGAGAGCCGGGTCAGGACCCAGATCGACAAGCCGCTGGACATTCCGGTGATCGGCCGCGAGCGCGCGCCGAACCTGGTCGCGTTCCTCGCCGCGCAGGGCCTCAACGCGGTCGCCCCGCC
This sequence comes from Xanthomonas sp. WHRI 7945, assembly GCF_035026585.1. Classification (NCBI taxonomy): domain Bacteria; kingdom Pseudomonadati; phylum Pseudomonadota; class Gammaproteobacteria; order Lysobacterales; family Lysobacteraceae; genus Xanthomonas; species Xanthomonas sp. WHRI 7945. The sequence goes on along the minus strand of NZ_JAYIQP010000010.1, from coordinate 85,949 downwards.
CAAGGACCTGACCGCGGCGATCCGCAGCCAGGACGTGGATCTGGCGTTGAAGATCGACGAGGACTACGCCAGCGCCTGGCGCGAAGGGCGCCCGGCGCTGGTGGAGATCATCAAGGACAGCACCCGCCGCGATGCCGACATCCCGACCGCGCGGGTGCAGGCGGCGCTGAGCGTGTACAGCCAGCAGGTCGGCGCGTTGCGGCTGTTGGCACGCGGCGTCGATGCGCAGGTTTCGCGGCCGCTGGACATCGCCACCCAGGACCTGGCCACGGCCGAGGCCAAGCGTGGCGCGCTGCTGTCGATCCTGCTGCCGGTGCTGTTGACCATCACCTCGTTCATCGGCGGCGCCTACCTGATCCTCGACGCCACCGCGGGCGAACGCGAGCGGCAATCGCTGGAACCGCTGCTGGCCACGCCGGCGTCGCGCGGCGCCATCGTCAGCGGCAAGATCGCCGCCGCCTGCGTGGTCGGACTGGCCTCGCTGCTGCTGACCCTGCTCGCGTTCAAGCTCAGCGCGCAGTTCGCCAGCGGCATCGGCCGCCAGCTCAACGTCAGCTTCGTGGCGATGCTGCAGATGCTGTTCGTGCTGCTGCCGATGCTGTTCATCGGCACCTCGCTGCTGACCGTGCTGGCGGCGGCGGCCAAGAGCATGAAGGAGGCGCAGAGCCACATGACCTGGCTGATGCTGCTGCCGATGTTGCCCGGTTACGCGTTGATGGTGTATCCGCTGAAGACCACCCTGTGGCAGTTCGCGGTGCCGTTCCTGGCGCAGAACCAGATGCTGCTGAAGATCATCCGCCGCGAACCGATCGACCTGCAGATCTGGGCGGTGTACCTGGCCGCAGGCTTCGGCCTTGCCGCGGTGTTGTGGCTGGCCGCGGTGCGCCGCTACCGGCAGGAACGCCTGGCGATCTCGGGTTGAGATCGCCGCGTGTCCGCACCCGCGGCGTGCGGGTGCGTAATGCCGGTCGGCCTGGCCGGGTTGCATGCTGGCCGGAACCCCGCGCGGCGCTGCACAAGCTGCCACCGAACGCCGCAGCGCATGCCGTTCAGGGCGACTAGCGCGGGGCCGGTTCGGACAGCGGCAGCGCCTCGGTGAGCAGGGCCTGCAGCACGCGGCCGGGCTCTTCCACCATCGGCAGGTGCGCCGAGTGCTCGAGCCAGACCGCACGCTTGCGCGGTGCCTGCACCTGCTGCAACCAGCGCGCGGTCAACGCCGACGGGGTGGTGTAGTCCTGCCGCCCCAGCATCATGATCACCGGCACCTGCAGCGTGTGCAGCGAGGCGAAGCTGACGTCGGACAATTGCGGGAACAGCGTGGCGATGGTGAACGCGCTGCCCTGGTCCCACGCCTGGATGTCGGCCGGGGTGTATTCGGGCGACAGGCGCGGGGCGCGGAAATAGAAATTCGCATCCTGGCGCCCGGCCGCCAGGCCGCCGTAGTGGATCGACCACTTGCGTTGCGTGCTCATCTTGTCGATGTCGAACGCGCCATCGCCGGGGTAGGGATGCAGCGCTTCCAGTTCGGTCACCGCGGCGGCGTTGCCGTCGCGGAGCGCCTGCTCCAGCACCCAGTCGTAGCCGGCGCGTTCGTTGGCGCGGAAGTCGATCACCTGGCCCATGCCGATGTAGGCGTACAGCAGGTCCGGGCGCTGCGCCGCCACCTCCAGCCCGACGATCGAGCCCCAGCTGTGGCCGAGCACGAACACCTTCGCCTTGCCGTAGCGCCGGCGCAGCTGTTCGATCAGCGCGATCGCATCGTCGCGGTAGCGCGCCGGGGTCAGGGTCGGCGCCAGCGTCTTGGGATCGTTCAGCGGATAAGAGCGCCCGGCGCCGCGCTGGTCCCACTGCACGACGGTGAAGAAATCCTCCCACGGCCGCTGGAACGACCATGCCACCGGCATCTCGACCGCGCCCGGGCCGCCATGGATGAACAGCAGCAGCGGGTTGGCCCGATCGGCGCCGCGCACGTTGACCACCTGGCGGGTGCCGCCGAGTTCGACCTCGAAGGTTTCCTGCACGCCGTCCGGGGTCACGATCCTGCCGATGTCGGCGACGATCTCGCGTGCCGGCGCATAGCGGTCCTCCGGCGGCGGCGTGCCCGCCTGGGCGGCGGCGGCGACAAGCAGGCACAACGGCAACAGGACGCGCGGGCGCATGGCGATCTCCGATTGGCTAGCCAAGGCCGATCCTAGAAGGCGGCCGCGCGCCTGTCATAGGCCACTCGGCCTACTGACCGACGTCGCCCGCGGCAGCCGTGTCCGTACCCACAAAAAAGCCCGGATCGCGCCGGGCTTTCCTGGTGCCGCATGCGTGTCCGTCAGCCGCCCGGATTGAACGCCAGCGTCCGCCGCGTGGTGACCGGCGCGCTGACCGGTTCGAAGCGCCAGCGCTTGGTCGCGTTCAACGCTTCGCGGTCGAACACCCGCGGCGGAGTGGCGCGCAGCACGCGCGCGTTGGTGACCGAGCCGTCGGTGCCCACGGTGATCTCCACCAGCACTTCGCCGGCGGTGCCCGAGCGCAAGGCTTCCGGCGGGTAGCGCGGCGCCGGCGTGCTGATCGCGCGCAACGATTGCGTGCTGGCCGCGGCGGCCGGTGGCGTCGCGGCAGGTTGCGCGGCCGCGGCGGGTGCCGGCGTCGGCGCACTGCGCGCCGCAGCGGCCTGGCGCTCGGCCTCCTGGCGCGCCGTCTCGCGGCGCGCGGCTTCCTGTTGCGCGGCGATCTGCTGCGCGGCCTGCGCCTCGCTGGCCTGCTGCTGCGCCTGCTTCTGCTGCTCGGCCAGGAGCTTGGCCTTCTGCTCGGCGTCCTTCTTGACCTTGTCGGTCTCTTCCTGGGTGCGCTGCGCCACCGACTGCACGCCGTTGCTCACGCCCTGCTTCAGCCGCGGCAATGCCGGCGCCTGGCTGTCCATCTTCTCGATCAGCGCGACCAGCCGCTGCGCTTCCGGGAAGTCCTCGCGGTTGATGCTCTGCTCGGCGGCGATCAGGGTGTACGGCATCAGGTCGGTCAGCGCGCTCTTCACCCCGGCGTCGTCCGGCTGCTTGTCGCGCAGCGCCAGGTAGTACTCGACGGCATTGTTGCCGGCCGGCGCGTACATGCGGTTCTCGCGCAGTGCCTGACTGGCCGACTCGTGCAGCTGCTCGGTGCCCATCGACTGCACCTTGGCCGAGACCGGCGGCGCGGCCGGCGCCGCCGCGGCGGGTGCGGCCGCCGGCGCGGCGGTCGGGGTGGTCTCTTCCTGCTTGGAACAGGCCGCCGCCAGTGCGGCGAGCAGCAGGACCGGCGCCACGCGGCGCGCCTTTGCGAATGTCGTTACATGCAACATGCTTCCCCCTAGTCCCCGGTGATGGCAATGAATACGCAGCGATGGTGCTTCCCGCGCGGCCGGACCGGCTCCCCCCGTCCCTGCCAGTGCACCCATCCTCCAATCTAGCATCCACGTCCGCCGCGTGCTTGACGGCCCCGTGCCGGCGGCCGGACGGCGTGCGTCAGTGTGCCGGTTTCGCCGGCGCCGACATCAGCCGGTCGGTCCAGGCGATGCCGATCGCCGACAGGATGAAGATGCCGTGGATGATGGTCTGCCACAGCACGCCGGTCGCGGTCAGCGTGGCGCAGGTCTTCAGGCCCACGGTGGCGGTGGCGGCGCTGGCCAGCTGCTCCGGCGAGCACATCGGCATGCCGTCGAGCGCGCCGACCGCGATGAAGGTCTTGAGCAGGTGGATCGAGGAAATGCCGATGATCGACAGTGCCAGCTTCACCTTCAGCACACTGGCGTTGACGTGGCTCAGCCACTCCGGCTGGTCCGGATGGCCCTCCAGGCCCAGTCGCGAGACGAAGGTCTCGTAGCCGCCGACGATCACCATCACCAGCAGGTTGGAGATCATCACCACGTCGATCAGGCCGAGCACGATCAGCATGATCTGCTGCTCGCCCAGGCTCGGCGCCTCGTGGATCAGGTGCCACAGCTCCTTGCCGAACAGGAACACGTACACGCCCTGGGCGACGATCAGGCCCAGGTACAGCGGCAGCTGCAGCCAGCGCGAGGCGAAGATCAGGCTGGACAGCGGATTGAGGCGGGGCGGCGGGCTCATGGCGTGATATCGGATGCTGCGTTGCAGGAAGGGCGCAGGGTACCGGCCCGCCGGGATGCTGCCAAGCGCAGGGCGCGGCTACACTGGGCGCCCCGTTCCCGGACCGCCGCCATGATCGATCTGTACTACTGGCCCACGCCCAACGGCCACAAGGTCACCTTGCTGCTCGAGGAGGCCGGGCTGGACTACACCGTCAAGCCGGTCAACATCGGCGCCGGCGACCAGTTCAAGCCGGAGTTCCTGGCGATCTCGCCGAACAACAAGATGCCGGCCATCGTCGACCATGCGCCGGCCGACGGCGGTGCGCCGCAGAGCGTGTTCGAGTCCGGCGCGATCCTGCTGTACCTGGCGGAGAAGACCGGGCGTTTCCTGCCGGCCGATCCGCGCGGGCGCATCGTCGCGCTGGAATGGCTGTTCTGGCAGATGGCCGGGCTCGGCCCGATGAGCGGGCAGATGGGCCACTTCAGCGTCTATGCGCCGGAAAAGATCGGCTATGCCATCGATCGCTACAGCAACGAAGTGCGGCGCCTGCACGGCGTGCTCGACAAGCGCCTGGCGCGCAGCGAATACCTGGCCGGCGCCGACTACGGCATCGCCGACATGGCCAGCTATCCGTGGATCGAGGTGTACAACGGGCTCAAGCCCGACTACGCCGCGTTCCCGCACCTCAAGCGCTGGCACGACGCGATCGGCGCGCGCCCGGCCACGCAGCGCGCCTACGCGCTGAAGGACCAGGTCAACCCGGACGCCGGCAAGCCGCTCAGCGACGAAGAGCGCAAGCAGTTGTTCGGGCAGCGCTGAGCCGGCCCGCGTCACGTCTCTCAACCCCGGGCGCGCGCATCCTCCTGCGCCCGGCGCTCCGCCAGGAACCTTCATGCGCTCTCTGTTCGCCGCTCTCGCCCTCATGCTCGCCACTCCCCTCGTTCCCGCGCACGCCGAGAAACTGACCCTGGAGGCCATCACCGGCAGCAAGCCGTTGTCCGGCCCTACCTTGATGAAGCCGAAGGTCGCGCCCGACGGCTCGCGGGTGACCTTCCTGCGCGGCAAGGACAGCGACCGCAACCAGCTGGACCTGTGGGAATACGACATCGCCAGCGGCCAGACCCGGCTGCTGGTGGATTCGAAGGTGGTGCTGCCGGGCACCGAGACGCTGAGCGACGAGGAGAAGGCGCGGCGCGAACGCCAGCGCATTTCCGCCTATTCGGGCATCGTCGACTATCAGTGGGCGCCGGATGCGCAGGCGTTGCTGTTCCCGCTCGGCGGCGAGCTGTACCTGTACGACCTGCGCAAGAGCGGCCGCGCCGCGGTGCGCAAGCTGACCGACGGCGAGGGCTTCGCCACCGACCCGAAGATCTCGCCGAAGGGCGGTTACGTGAGCTTCGTGCGCGCGCGCAACCTGTGGGTGATCGAGCTGGCCAGCGGCCAGCAGCATCAGCTGACCCGCGACGGCAGCGAGACCATCGGCAACGGCGTGGCCGAGTTCGTCGCCGACGAGGAGATGGATCGCCACACCGGCTACTGGTGGGCGCCGGACGATTCGGCGATCGCCTTCGCCCGCATCGACGAGTCCGGCGTGCCGGTGCAGAAGCGCCCGGAGGTCTACGCCGACCACACCGAGGTGATCGACCAGCGCTATCCGCAGGCCGGGCAGCCCAACGTCAGGATCCAGCTGGGCACGATCGCGCCGCGCGCCGACGCGCAACCGCAGTGGATCGACCTGGGCAAGAATCCGGACATCTACCTGGCGCGGGTGGACTGGCGCGATGCGCAGCGGCTGACCTTCCAGCGCCAGTCGCGCGACCAGAAGCGGCTCGAACTGGTCGAAGCGACGCTGGCCGGCGGCAAGCAGCGCGTGCTGGTCACCGAAACCAGCAAGACCTGGGTGCCGCTCAACAACGACCTGCATTTCCTCAAGGACGGCCGCTTCGTCTGGGGCTCGGAGCGCAGCGGCTACGAGCACCTGTACCTGGCCTCGGAAGACGGCCGCAAGCTGCTCCCGCTGACCCACGGCGACTGGATCGTCGACGAACTGCTGGCGGTGGACGAGGGCGCCGGCAAGGTCTACTTCTCCGCGACCAAGGAGTCGCCGACCCAGACCCACATCTACGCGGTGCCGCTGTCCGGCGGCGCGATCGAGAGGCTGTCCAAGCCCAACGGCACGCATGCGGCCAGCTTCGCCAAGAACGCCAGCGTCTACGTCGACAGCTGGTCCAACACCGCCACCCCGCCGCAGATCGAGCTGTTCCGCGCCAATGGCGAAAAGATCGCCACGCTGCTGGCCAACGACCTGGCCGATCCGCAGCATCCCTACGCGAAATACCGCGATGCGCAGCGCCCGGTGGAATTCGGCAGCCTGACCGCGGCCGACGGCAAGACGCCGCTGCACTACCGGCTGACCAAGCCCGCCGGATTCGACCCGGGCAAGCGCTATCCGGTGGTGGTCTACGTCTACGGCGGCCCGGCCGCGCAGACCGTGGTCGATGGCTGGCCCAGCCGCGGCGATGCGCTGTTCGACCAGTACCTGGCCCAGCATGGCTACGTGGTGTTCTCGGTCGACAACCGCGGCACCCCGCGCCGCGGCCGCGACTTCGGCGGCGCGCTGTACCAGCGGCAGGGCACGGTGGAAGTGGACGACCAGCTGCGCGGCGTCGCCTGGCTGAAGGCGCAGCCGTGGGTGGATGGCGCGCGCATCGGCGTGTACGGCTGGTCCAACGGCGGCTACATGACCCTGATGCTGCTGGCCAAGCACAGCGAGGCCTATGCCTGCGGCGTGGCCGGCGCACCGGTCACCGACTGGGGCCTGTACGACAGCCACTACACCGAGCGCTACATGAACCTGCCCGCGGCCAATCCCGCCGGCTACCGCGACGGCCGCGTGGCCGCGCACCTGGACGGCCTGAATTCGCCGCTGCTGCTGGTCCACGGCATGGCCGACGACAACGTGCTGTTCACCAACTCCACCTCGCTGATGAGCGAGCTGCAGAAGCGCGGCAAGCTGTTCGAACTGATGACCTATCCTGGGGCCAAGCACAGCCTCTCCGGCAGCAACGCGCTGCACCGCTACCGCACCACCGAAGCGTTCCTGGCGCGTTGCCTGAAGCCCTGATCGCACATCCCGCATCGCCTCTCTCCGAAAAGGAATTCCCCGCATGTCCACGCCTCCGCCGCTTCCAGAGACGTCCTCCGCACCGCCACCGTCGCAGCAGCAGCTACCGGCCAAGCGCGGTTGGTGGGCGCGGCACTGGAAATGGGCGGTGCCCTTGCTGGCGTTGCTGCTCGGCGCGATGCTGCTGGGCTCGATCGCCATGTTCGTGGCCGGCATCGCGAGCGTCACCAAATCGTCCGAGCCCTACCAGGTCGGCCTGAAGGCGGCGCAGCACGATCCGCGGGTGATCGAGGCGTTGGGCGCGCCGGTCGAGGACGGCATCATGCCCAGCGGCAGCATTTCCACCAGCAACGGCACCGGCAGCGCCAACTTCAGCGTCTCGCTGCACGGCGCACGCGGCAACGGCACCCTGTACATCGAGGCCGAGCGCCATGCCGGCGAATGGCACTACACCACGCTGCAGGTGCTGCCCGATGCCGGCGAAGCGATTCCGCTGCTCGACGAGTCGGACATGGACGAGCCCGGCGAGACCGACGTCGAGTCCGACCCGGAGATGGACGCCGGCGACGAAGCGCAGGCCGAGGCCGACCCGGTTGTCCCGGCGGACGCCGACAGCACGCAGTAGGCATGCGGGGCATGCACCGCGGATTGCCGGCAGTCTGGCTGATGGTGGTGTATTGCACGGCGTCGCCCACTTCAGTGTGTGCAGTGGCAGGCGCCGCGAAGTCGCCTGCCGAAGCGCTCGGACAATAGCGCCACCTGCCAGCACGAACCTCGGCGCATTGCTGCGTCGCAGTAGCGCAAGCGGCGCATCGAACCGCGGCGCTGCGGTGCTCATCGACCAGGCCGCCCAGTTCGGGAGCGGAGTCGGCCACCGAGCTGGCGCCGGTCTCGATGTCCTGGAACGGCGCCCGCCGCGTCCGTTTGCGAGTGCCTCGTCCCGGATCGGCACTGCCATGACCTACGGCAGGTTGCTGGCCGAGCGTGCGCCGCGTACGGTCGCCGCATCGTCCCGTTGGAGAAGCACCCGATGAAGCCACTCGTCCTCGCCATCGCGCTGGCCCTGACCACGCCGCTGCCCGTGCTGGCGCAGACCGCCCCGGCAAAGGCCCAGGTCGCCAGCCCGGCATGGGTGACGCGCAGCAACGACTTCGCGCAGATCCTGCTGCAGGCGCAGGCCCCGTTCCAGCCGGAGGAAGTGAGCTTCTTCGGCGTGCCCGGCTACGACGACAAGGTCGCCGACCTCGGCCCGGACAACGCCCGCCGCTATCGCGACGCGATCGCCCAGGCCCGGCGCGCGCTGCAGGAGAAACTGGAGCTCGAGCGCGATCCCAACGTGCGCCAGGACCTGGCGATCATGCTCCACGCCGCCGACCAGGCCATCGAGGGCAGCGCGTTGAACGAGCGGCTGCTGCTGCCATGGAACGATGCACCGCAGATGGTGTTCGGCGGGATCAACAACCTGCTGTCCGAGCAGGTGCCGGCAGCGCGCCGGGCCAAGGCCCTGGACCGGTTGCAGCGCTACGTCGGCCTGCTGCCCGGCAGCACCTCCTCGCTGCTGCTGGCCCGCCAGCGCTACGAGGAAAAGCGCGCCGACGGCGCGCTGTTGCCGCCGACCCGGCGCGAGGTCGAGCAGGCGCTGAGCAACGTGGACACCTACGCCAAGGGCATCCGCGAATTGTTCGCCACCTACAAGATCGACGGTGCCGAACCGGCGCTCGCGGCGATGGACAAACAGTTCAAGGACTACGCCGCGTGGACGCGCAAGGTGGTGTTGCCGAAGGCACGCGAGGACGCGCGCCTGCCGCCGGAGCTGTATGCCTTCCAGCTCAAGCAGGTCGGCATCGACATCGCGCCGCAGCTGCTGATGCAGCGCGCGCAGCTGGAATTCATGGAGACCCGCGCGGCGATGCAGCAGTTGGCGCCGCTGGTGGCCAAGGCCAAGGGCCTGAAGGTCGACGATGCCAGCGACTACCGCGCGGTGATCCGCGCGCTCAAGCGCGACACCATCGCCAACGACGAGCTGGAGACCCACTACCGCGGCGTCATCGAAAAGATCGACCCGATCATCCGCCAGCAGCGCATCGTCGACGTGCCGCAGCGGCCGATGCAGATGCGGCTGGGTTCGGCCGCCGAGAGCGCGGCGCAGCCGGCGCCGCATTTCCGCCCGGCGCCGCTGGTCGGCAACACCGGCGAGCAGGGTACCTTCGTGCTGCCGCTTGGCAATCCGGATAGCGCCGGCAAGGGCGAGCACTACGACGACTTCAACTTCGGCTCGGCGGCGTGGACGCTGAGCGCGCACGAAGGCCGGCCCGGCCACGAACTGCAGTTCACCGCGATGGTCGAGCGCGGCGTGTCGCTGGCGCGCAGCATGTTCGCGTTCAATTCGGTCAACGTCGAAGGCTGGGCGCTGTACGCCGAGGCCGAACTGGTGCCGTACGAACCGCTGGACGGCCAGCTGATCGCCCTGCAGTTCCGCCTGCTGCGCGCCGCCCGCGCCATGCTCGACCCGATGCTCAACCTGGGCCTGATCGACCGCGAACGCGCGCGCCTGGTGCTGGAGAACGACGTCGGCCTGTCGCCGGCGATGGCGCGGCAGGAACTGGACCGCTACATGATGCGCGCGCCCGGCCAGGCCGGCAGCTACTTCTACGGCTACAGCCGCATCATGGAACTGCGCATGCGCACCGAACTGGCGCTGGGCGCGAAGTTCGACCGGCTCAAGTTCAACAACTTCCTGCTCGACCAGGGCCTGCTGCCGCCGGACCAACTGGCGACGGCGGTGGACGAGGTGTTCGTGCCGGCGCAGCGGAAGTGATCACGTGATCAGGGCGTGCCGCTGCGGCGACCGCAGCGGCACGCATGATGCAAGCGGATCAGTGATCGTACGGGGTGCTTTCCGGGCGCCCGTTCCCCATCCAGTCGCTCGCCTTGCCGCCGCCAATGGGGCAGATGCGCATGTACTCGCCTACGGCGTCGACGGCAGTCTGTGTCCATACTTGGAAACACACATTGCCAACGCAGCACGGGCCGGTCGAGGTTGGCCAGGGGCAATAGCCAGGCACAGCCATCCATATCCCAGCCCTTGGAGTGATAGGAATCCAGTTCTTGTCCCTGCCCTTGCAGCCCTGCGTGCAGAACACGAACGGGTCGTTGTCCCGGCACGACAGCTCTTCGTATACAGGGACTGCGCTGGCAACGCCCTGCAGCCCGAAGAATGCGACCAATATCCATATCCAGCGCTTCATAACGAGTCCTTCTGTCAAAGACGGTCCAATCCGGGCGCTCAGACTAATGACGTGGCATTACTCTTGCGGGTCCGCCGCCAAGGCAGACCCGGTCCCTCAACTCCCCGGAGTCGGAATACTATAACCCGGCCAATGGCTTGCAAGGTCCCGGTGGCCACCGTTGGTCGTTTGGTGCCCCCTGGCTCGGCCAGAGCGCGATCAGGCCACTCGCCGGCCTTGCCGGAGGGGTGTCGGTTTCCGGCATTGCCGACCGTGGTGGGGCCAGGCCGTAGCGACGCCGTGCCGGCGTCTGCCTGCCGGGGCGATCAGTGTTCCTGCGGGGGCAATGGCTGCTGCGGCGGCGCAGCCGGCACCTGCGCGCCCGGCGGCACCCAAATCGCCATGCCGGCGGCGCGCTTCTGGGTGGTCGGGATGCCGATGCCCAGGCCGCCACCGACGTGGCCGCCGTAGCTGCCGGCGCCGACCGACATGCCGCCGCCCGAGCGTTGCGAGGCCACGCCCATCAGCACCACGCCGTTGGCGCCGAGCTTGGCCGCCTCGCGCTTGAGCCGCGCCATGGCGGCGTCGGTCTGCCCCTGGGTGCCGAACCCTGCCGCGCTGGAGGATTCGAGCTGGGCGATGTCGACCGCGCCGACGGGCGGGGTCGAATAGATCTGGACCAGGGCCGGGTCGATCGGCGGACGCGGCGCGCCGACCATCACCTTGGAGGAACTGGCGCAGCCGGCCAGCGCGAACAGCAGCGCCAGCGGCAACAGCGGTCGGACGTTCATGGCATTACCCCCGCGGATCGGATACGAGGCGATGATAGGCGGGATCGGTGAACCGCGACGTACCCGCCATCGCCATGCCCACCGTGGCACGCCCGCCGTGAGCCCCATGCCAAGAGTTGGCTTGCGTCGGCAGGGGCGCACGCTATGGTGCGCACTGGCATTCAGCGAAGGGCGACGGCATGGGCTTGATCAGTCTGTTGTGGGGCATCGTGGCGTTGCTGTGGATGATCCTGGCCTTCATCCCGCTGCTGGGGTGGGGCAACTGGTTCGTGATCCCGTTCGCCGCGGTCGGGGCGATCATCGCCGCGATCGGCCTGCTGTTCACCTCGGCGCCGAAGCGCGGCCGGGCCAAGACCGGGCTGATCCTCAACGGCCTGGTGATCGTGGTCGGGGTGGTCCGCTTGAGCCTGGGCGGCGGGGTCATCTGACCCAACCGGCGTGCCGGCACGCGTGCCGCCGCCGCGCGTTTTCGCATGCCCTTGACCGTGTCCTGACAGGCACCGTACCGGCGCCGTGCTGTGCTTGCTACGACCCAGTCTTGAGCAGGAGCGGAGCATGGCGCGCAACGGGGCGGACATCCTGATCGACACGCTGATCGGCTTCGGCGTGGACACGATCTTCGGCATGCCGGGCGACGGCATCAATGCACTGATGGAAGCGATCCGGGTGCGCGCGCCGCGGGTGCGTTTCGTGCAGATGCGCCACGAGGAATCGGCGGCCTTCGCGGCCACCGCCCATGCCAAGGTCAGCGGCAGGCTGGGCTGCTGCCTGGCCACCACCGGCCCGGGCGGGATACACCTGCTGAACGGACTCTACGACGCCAAGCTCGACCGCGCGCCGGTGATCGCGATCACCGGGTCGCCGTACCACGACCTGGCCGACACCTTCACCCAGCAGGACGTGGACCACAGCAAGCTGTTCATGGACGTGGCGGCGTACTCGGCCCGGGTGATGGGCGCCGGGCAGGTCGAGAACGTGGCCAGCCTGGCCTGCCGGCATGCGCTGGCGCTGCGCGGCGTCGCCCACCTGGCGATGCCGATCGACGTGCAGGACGAGCCGGAATCGGCCGACGTCGCCTCCAGCCGCAACCTGCCGCACCATGCCTCGCTGCTGCCGGCGGCCGGCCACGGCTGCGCCGATGCGGACGCCATCGCGCGCGCCGCGGCGCTGTTGAACGCGGCGCAACGGGTGACCATCCTCGCCGGGCAAGGCGCGCTGGGTGCGGTCGAGGCGTTGACCGAGACCGCCGAGCTGCTCGGCGCGCCGATCGTCAAGGCGCTGCTCGGCAAGGGCCTGCTGGCCGACGACCACCCGCTCACCACCGGCGGCATCGGCCTGCTCGGCACCCGGCCCAGCCAGGAGGCGATGGAGCGCTGCGATGCGCTGCTGATCGTCGGCTCGACCTTTCCCTACATCGAGTACTACCCCAAGCCCGGCCAGGCGCGCGGCGTGCAACTGGATTGCGACGCCACCCGCATCGGCCTGCGCTTCCCGGCCGAGGTGGGCCTGGTCGGCGATGCGCGCAGCACCCTGCAGGCGCTCAACGCGCACCTGCGGCGCAAGCAGGACCGCCGCTTCCTGCAGCAGGCGCAGGACGGCGCGCGGCAATGGCGGGACCTGTTGCGCAGCAGCGTCGAACGCCAGGCGATCCCGATGCCGCCGGGCCGGATCGTGCGCGAGATGGGCGACCGCCTGGACGAGGACGCCATCGTGGTGTGGGATTGCGGCCACAACACCGGGCTGATGGCGCGCTACGTGCAGGCGAAGGCGCGCCAGACCTACATCGGTTCCGGGCTGCTGGCGTCGATGGCCTGCGCCGTGCCCTACGCGATCGCCGCGGCGCTGGCGCATCCGGGCCGGCAGGTGGTCGCCTTCACCGGCGATGGCGGCCTGAGCATGCTGATGGGCGAACTGGTCACCATCGTCCGCTACCGCCTGCCGATCAAGCTGGTGGTGATCAAGAACAACACGCTGGGCCAGATCAAATGGGAGCAGATGATGTTCCTGGGCAATCCGGAGACGGAGTGCGACCTCACCCCGATCGACTTCGCGCTGGTGGCGCAGGCCTGCGGCATCGCCAGCTGGCGGGTGGAGGATCCGGCGCAGTGCGCCGAGGTGGTGCAGGCGGCGCTGGCCGCGCCCGGGCCCGCGTTGATCGAGGCATCCGTGGATCCCAACGAGCCGCTGCTGCCGCCCAAGCGCGTGGAGCAGTACGTCCAGCACCTGCAGCAGGCCTTGCAGCGGGGCACGCCGGGCGCGCAGGAACTGCGCGAAGCGCTGGCGCGCGAGCCGGCGCGCACGATGCTGCAGGACTGAGCGGCGGGACTGACGGGCTACCCGGCGGATCCGGCATCGGTTCGAAGCACCTGCGCCGATTCCACCGCGCCGAGATGCCGAGATGCGGCCTGTGTTGCCGCGCCATGCCGCCTGTGCGGCTTCGCGGCCGCGCCGACCTAGTGCTGTGCTGCGATGCCGGCAACTGCGCGGCCAAATGACGACGACGTCCCGGGCGCGCTATGTGTTCGACAACGCCGAGCCACTGCGGCGCGCAAGCGGTTCCGGCGGACGCTGCGTCCCGTGCCGCCGGCTACGGGGCGTCGGCACCGGGCGTAGAATGACGCGCTGTCGATGTGGCGCACGGCATCGCCGAAAGGCGGCCGCCAGCGTCCGTCCCGGCCGAGGCGGCGCATGCGGTCGCCTGCCGGCCGCGCGGCGCCTGTCTCCTTGCAGAGGAACCGTTATGCCCCATCCCCACTACCGCCCCCGGCGCATGCGCCGCGACGACTTCTCGCGCCGGCTGATGCGCGAGAACACCCTGACCGCCGACGACCTGATCTGGCCGGTGTTCGTGCACGAGCTGTCCGGGCGCGCGCCGATCGCGTCGATGCCCGGCGTGGAACGGCTGTCGCTGGACGAGTTGCTGAAGGACGCCGAGAGCGCGCTGGAACTGGGCATTCCGGTGATCGACCTGTTCCCGGTGATCGACCCGTCCGGCAAGAGCCTGGACGCGGCCGAGGCCTGGAACGAGGACGGCCTGGCGCAGCGCGCGGTGCGCGCGCTGAAGGCGCGCTTCCCCGAGCTGGGGGTGATGACCGACGTGGCGCTGGACCCGTACACCACCCACGGCCAGGACGGCATAATCGACGCGCACGGCTACGTGCTCAACGACATCACCGTCGAGGCGCTGGTCAAGCAGTCGTTGTCGCATGCGCAGGCCGGCGTGGACATCGTCTCGCCCTCGGACATGATGGATGGGCGCATCGGCGCGATCCGTCGCGCGCTGGATGCCGACGAGCACCTGCACGTGCGCATCATGGCCTACTCGGCCAAGTACGCCTCCGCCTTCTATGGCCCGTTCCGCGACGCGGTCGGCAGCGCCGGCAACCTCGGCAAGGCCGACAAGAGCACCTACCAGATGGACCCGGCTAACGGCGAGGAGGCCTTGCGCGAGATTGCGCTGGACCTGGAGGAAGGCGCGGACATGGTCATGGTCAAGCCCGGCATGCCCTACCTGGACGTGGTGCGGCGGGTGAAGGACGAGTTCCGCGTGCCGACCTTCGCCTACCAGGTCAGCGGCGAATACGCGATGCTCAAGGCCGCCGCCGCCAACGGCTGGCTGGACGAGCGCAAGTGCGTGCTGGAATCGCTGATGGCGTTCAAGCGCGCCGGCGCCGACGGCGTGCTGACCTATTTCGCGCCGCAGGTGGCGCGCTGGCTGCGCGAGGCGCGCTGAAGTGGTCGCGTCTTGCGATTCAGAGGATGCCGCTTTGTTGTAGGAGCGGCTTCAGCCGCGACAGGACGCTACCGGTAGCATTCTGTCGCGGCTGAAGCCGCTCCTACAAAGGCAGGATGCGCGCAGGGAAAGACCTGCAGGCATAGGCGCTGCACTTATGACGTGGACGCTGACTGCGCCAGCGGCATGGATGTCGCCGCCGGCAGGCAGCCCAAACCGATCAGCGTCGCTTCCATCGCTTCGTCCAGCGGCGTGTGCGGCTCTTCGCCGAGCGCCTGCAACAGGCGCGCGTTGCGCATGCGCAGCGGATGGCGCCACAGCGGGCGCATCTCGCGCAGTTCGCGCGCCAGCGGCCAGAAGGGCGCGGCCAGGGTCAGCAGCCACCACGGGAAGCGGCGGGTCTTCGGTTGCGGCATGCCGTGGCGGCGCACCACGCGCGCGATCGCCGCGGCCATCTGGGTGCCGTCGGCGTCCCAGTGTCCGTCCATGTGCAGGCGCGCGAATGCCGGAAGCGCGTCGCGCTGCTGCAACAGCCGGAGCATGGTCCGCGCCACGTCCGGCACGTAGGCCCATTGGTGGCCGACACCGGGATCTCCCGGCAGCGTCACCGTGGCGATCGGGCGGCCCGGTTTCACCAGCCCCTGCGCGAGCCAGCTGTTGCCCACGCGCGGGCCGAAGAAGTCGCCCGCGCGCACCACGATGACCCGCGCGCCGTGCGCGGTCGCGGCCTGCAGGCGCCGCTCCAGCTCGACCCGGATCGCGCCCTTGCGCGTGGCCGGCGTCTGCGGCGCGTCTTCGTCCGGCGCCGGGTAGGCGTCCAGGCCGTAGTTGTAGACCGTGCCCGGCAGCACGATGGTCGCGCCTTCGGCGCAGGCCGCGGCGATGGTGTTGTCGATCATCGGCAACACCAGTTCGGCCCAGCGCCGGTAGCCGGGCGGATTGACCGCGTGCACGATCACCGCGCAGCCGCGCGCGGCCTGCAGCACGTCCTCGCGGCACATCGCGTCGCCGCGCAGCCAGTGGATGCCATCGCGGGTTTCGCCGGCGGCCGGGACCGCGCGCTGCAGGGCGCGCACCTGCCAGCCGGCGTCGCGCAGTTGGCGCGCCAGTTCGCCGCCGATGCCGCCGGTGGCGCCCAGGACCAGGGCGGTGGAGGTCGTTGTCATGCGGATGCTCCATTGCAGGGGTGGCGGCCAGTCTGGCCGCGGCCGCGTTGCAAAGGAATTGGCGAACATGGTCGATCGGCTATACATTTATGTATGGATAGCGCAATCGGTTGGGAGTTGTATCGGACGTTCCTCGCGGTGCTGGAGGAAGGGTCGCTGTCGGCGGCGGCGCGTGCGCTGGCGCTGACCCAGCCCACGGTCGGCCGGCATGTGGCGGCGCTGGAGAAGGCGTTGGCCGTGCCGTTGTTCGTGCGCTCGCAGACCGGGCTGCTGCCGACCGATGCGGCGCTGGCGCTGCGCGGCCATGCGCAGTCGATGGCCAGCATCGCCGCGTCGCTGCAGCGCGCGGCGGGCCGTCATGGCGAGGCGGTGCAGGGCACGGTGCGGATCGCCGCCAGCGAGGTGATCGGCGCGGAAGTGCTGCCGCCGGTATTGGCCGGCTTGCGCCGCGCGCATCCGCAGTTGCGGCTCGAGCTGGTGCTGAGCAACCGCGTGCAGGACCTGCTGCATCGCGAAGCCGACGTGGCGGTGCGCATGACCCGGCCGCAACAGGATCTGCTGGTCGCCCGCCGCATCGGCGAGGTGACGCTCGGCCTGTACGCCCATCGGGACTACCTGGCCCGACACGGAACGCCGCAAGGCCTGGACGACCTCGTGCAGCACGCGCTGGTCGGCTTCGATGCGGAGACGCCGTTCCTGCGCGCCGCGCGCGCGGCGCTGCCGCTGTGGCGCCGCGAGGCGTTCGCGCTGCGTGCCGACAGTGACCTGGCGCAGCTGGCCTTGATCCGCGCCGGCTGCGGCATCGGCTTCTTCCACATGCCCCTGGCGCGGCGCACGCCGAGCCTGGTGCCGGTGCTGCCGCAGCAGGTGCGCCTGGGCCTGGAGACCTGGATCACCATGCACCAGGACCTGCGCGGAAGCGCCGCCTGCAGTGCGGTGTTCGCCGCGCTGGCGGACGCCATGACCGCGCACGTGAGTTGAGCGACGTACGCGGTCATCTTCGGATGTTCGATCGACGGTGCCGCCGCAGCTATCCGCGGCAGCATCGATAACCGCTCAGCCGATCATGCTATTGCGAATCCCGAATCCCGAATCCCGAATCCCGGCTTTCAAGGCAACGTCAACGCGATTGGCGTGGACTTCATCGCCGCGGCGATCGCCGGGAACGGGTCGACGCTGGCCATCGTGATCACGTCGTCGATCGACACCACGTCGCAGGTGATGCTGTCGTCGTTCACGCACAGGTATGCGGCCGCGCCCACGCCCGGCTCGTACACCGCCTTCCATACGTAGTCCGCCACTTCCACCTTGTCGGTGCCGATCGTCGTCACGTTGTCGTCGAAGGCCGGGCCGGTCACCACGTAGATCTCGCCGCGCTGCTTGGCCAGTTGCCGCACCTGCTCCTCGATGCGCGCCCACTCGCCAGTGTTGAGCTTGTGGTCCTGCGGGACCACGTTGGCCATCGAGAAGGTCTCCTTCTCCGAACTTTCGGTCGAGGCGTCGCCGGCCGGGGTCATGTGGCCGCGGTCGAAGCCGGTATTGGTGTAGTCCGAGCTCTTGGAGCGGTCGGCGGCGGGGATGGCGGTTTCCTCGTGGAACGAGCCGACCCGGCCGATCGCCTCGGCACCGGCGACCTGCTGGTCGGTCAGGTGCTCGGCCGAGTACAGCGGACCCTTGGTCACGCCCGAGGCCAGGATCGCGTATTCGGTATGGCAGACCTCGGTGGTGCGCGCGCTCAGCGCGGTGTCCACGCTCGGCGGCTTGCCGCCAGCGTACAGCGTGGCGCAACTGGTGGCGGCCATCGCCGTCTGGGCCGTGAACAACGCAAGCAGCACCAGACAACCGCGCAGGGAGAAGGACATCGCGTACCTCGCTAGCCAGGGGGAGCGAAGAAAGTGGCGAAGGGCCATGTCGCTGCGGTGACCGCTGGATGTGGCGTGCGTGTCAGCCAGGGCTGGCAGTCATGTTTGTGGAGGGGCCGGCGAGGCACCGGCGCAATTCGATTCGATAAGCGTTCTCATCTACAATGCGCGGCCGCCTTCGACCGTGCCTGTGCCGTGACCAAGAAGCTGTTGTTCCAGCTGCACTGGCTGCTCGGCATCAGCGCCGGACTGGTGCTGTCGGTGATGGGCCTGAGCGGGGCCACGCTGGCGTTCGAGGACGAGATCGTGCGCTGGGCCAACCCGCCGCTGGCCGAGGCGGCCGCGCGCCACGCCGCCGGCGAATCGCCGCTGCCGCTGGCCGAACTGGCGCGGCGGCTGGACCTGGGCGGCACGCACCGCACCACGCGCCTGCTGATCGACCCGACCGGCACGCGCCCGTCCAACGTACGCCTGGCCGGCGGCGACGGCGGGCGCCTGTATTTCGATCCCTATACCGGGCAGACCGTGGCGGAGCCGCGCTTGACCGGCTTCTTCGCCTTCGTCGAGGACCTGCATCGGCGTTTGGCCGCTGGCGAGCGCGGCAAGGCCGTCACCGGCGCGTGCGCGATCGTGCTGCTGTTCTTCTGCCTGTCCGGGCTGTACCTGCGCTGGCCGCGGCAATGGTGGAGCTGGCGCGCGTGGTGGGCGGTGGAATGGAAGCGGCAGGGGCGCGGCTTCCTGTGGAGCCTGCATTCGGTGATCGGCACCTGGTGCCTGGCCATCTACCTGCTGATCGCGCTGACCGGGTTGTACTGGTCCTACGACTGGTACCGGCAAGGGCTGGTGGCGGTGCTCGGCGGCGAGCGCGCGGAAAGCGGCGGCGGCCGCGGCGGCAAGCCGCCGGCGGTGGACTATGCGCGGCTGCAGGCCGCGCTCGATGCGCTGCCCGGCGTGCGCCGCGCCTACCTGGACCTGCGCCTGCCCGGGCGTCCCGGCCAGCCGGCGATCGCGCGCTACCTGGCGGAAGATCCGGTGCACAGCCGCGCCTTCGACGGCGTGGAGATCGATCCGCGCAGCGGCCGCGTCGTGCGCCGCCTGGACTATCGGCAGCAGCCGCTGGGTCGACAGTTGCTGAGCAGCGTCTTCGCCCTGCACAGCGGCAGCTTCTTCGGCCTGCCCGGGCGCCTGCTGGTGCTGCTGGCCAGCCTGTGCATGCCGCTGTTCTTTGTCACCGGCTGGCTGCTGTACCTGGACCGGCGGCGCAAGAAGCGCGCGCTGCGCAGTGCGCGGCGCGGCCTGGGGCCGACTGCGCCGGCGGCCGCCGAGCCGTGGCTGGTCGGATTCGCCAGCCAGAGCGGATTCGCCGAGCGCCTGGCCTGGCAGGCCGCCGGGCAGCTGCAGGCGGCCGGCGTACCGGTGCAGGTGCAATCGCTGGCGCAACTGGATACGGCGCAACTGCTGCGCGCGCGGCGTGCGCTGTTCGTGGTCAGCACCTTCGGCGACGGCGAAGCGCCGGACCCGGCGCGGGCGTTCGAGAAGAAGGTGCTGCGCCAGGCGCAGGCGCTGCCCGAGCTCGGCTATGCGCTGCTGGCGCTGGGCGATCGCCAGTACGCGCGCTTCTGCGGATTTTCGCGGCGGCTGGAGCAGTGGCTGGCCGCGCAGGGCGCGCAGGCGCTGTTCCCGGCGGTGGAGGTGGACAACGCCGACCCGCAGGCGCTCGCGCAATGGCAGCGGCAGTTGTCCGCGGTCACCGGCGTGGCCGCGGCGGCGCCGGAACTGCAGGCGCCGCCGTCGCTGGAGTGGCGCCTGGCCGGGCGCGCGCTGCTCAATCCCGGCAGCGCCGGCGCGCCGGTGTGGCGCATCGATCTGGCGCCGCCGGCGCAGGCGCAGTGGCAGGCGGGCGACATCCTGGAAGTGCAGCCATGCCATGCCGCCGACGCCGTGCGCGCCTGGCTGGACGCGCATGGCCTGGCGGCGGACACGCCGCTGCACGCCGGTGGCGTGTCGCTGCCGTTGCAGGCGGCGCTGGCCGATCGCGACCTGGCGCCGCCCGGGGACGCGCACGATCTGCAGGCCTGGCTCGATGCGCTGCCGCAGCTGCCGCTGCGCGAATACTCGATCGCCTCGGTGCCGGCTGACGGCCTGCTGCAACTGGTGGTGCGCCTGACCCGGCGCGACGACGGCAGCGCCGGCCTGGGCTCGGGTTGGCTGTGCCTGCATGCGCCGCTGGGCACCGCGGTGCAGGCGCGGGTGCGCGCCAACCCCGGTTTCCGCCGGCACGGCGATGCGCCGCTGCTGCTGATCGGCAACGGCACCGGCATCGCCGGCCTGCGCAGCCTGCTGCGCGAAGCCGAGGTTGCCGGCGTGCATGGCCACTGGCTGCTGTTCGGCGAACGCAACGCCGCGCACGATGCGCTGTTCGGTGCGGAATTGCAGGCTTGGCAGGACAGCGGCCACCTGCAGTGGCTGGACCTGGCGTTCTCGCGCGACCAGCCGGGCAAGGTCTACGTGCAGGATCGCCTGCGCGACGCCGCCGACGAGGTGCGCGCCTGGATCGCGCGCGGCGCCACGCTGCACGTCTGCGGCAGCCTGGACAGCATGGCCCGCGGCGTGGATACGGCCTTGCGCGACATCCTCGGCGAGGATGCGCTGGATACGCTCAGCGCGGCCGGGCGTTATCGGCGCGATGTGTATTGAGGTCTGATGCAGGTGGAGCGATTCGGGAGAGTTATCGGCCCAGGATCGAATCCGGTGGCGTTGTCTTCATCGCTGCGTCTGTCGCGGCTGAAGCCGCTCCTACAAGGGCAGAAGGCGCAGCTCGCTTTTTTGTAGGAGCGGCTTCAGCCGCGACCAACTGCATCAACGATCATTGCAGCGACCGTTCCAGCAGCGCTTGCAGACAGGCATGCGTCACCGATCTTCGGCATTCGCACGTCCAGCAGCGCAGCCGTCGCCGTCAGCGCGTACCCGCACAATCGCCGCTGCCGCTCGCCGCCGGGGCCTTCATCCGGTACACGTCGCGCTGGCCGGCCTTCGGTGCGCGCGCACTGCCGACGACCAGCAGTTCGCTCGGTTTGGAGGCGTCCAGTACCGCGCCGCGCGTGTCGCCGTCGGCACCATTGAACGACAGCGCCAGCGGCTGCGGCTGCACGTAGCGCCCAGCGGCGCACTGCGCCAGCCACAACTGCGTGCCTTGCGCCTTGCGCGCCCGCGCGAACACCAGCGCGCGGCCGTCGCCCAGCCAGGCGGCATCGGTTTCGTCGTCGGCGCTGTCGATCCCGTCCAGCGCCTGCAACTGGCCGAAGACCTGGCCTTGCAGCCGCGCCACGAACAGGTCCATGCCGCCGGCACCGCCATGCCCGTCGCTGGCGAACAGCAGCCGGGTGTCGTCCAGCGACAGCGTCGGCGTGCGTTCGTCGCCGCGTGAATTCACCGCCGCGCCCAGGTTCTGCGGCGGGCCGTAGCGGCCGTCGGCCAGCACCGGCGCGCGGTACAGATCGCTGCCGCCGTGGCCGCCGGCGCGGTCGGAGGCGAAATACAGCCAGCGCCCGTCGGCGCTGAAGAACGGGTCGGTATCGGCGCCGGGCGTGTTCAGCGGCGCCGGCAGCGGCTGCGCGTCGGCCCAGCGCCCGTCGCGCAGCGTGGCCTGCCACAGGTCGCCGCCACCGGGCCCGCCGGCGCGGTCGGCACTGGCCCAGACGATGCGCTGGCCGTCTGCGGAAACGCTGGCACGGGTCTCGTCGGCCTTGGTCGAGACCACGCCCATGCCCTCGATGCCGAACTCGGAAAGCGCGAACGCCGACGGCGCGCAGAGTAAACTCGCGGCCAGCGCGAGCGGCAGGGCGGGGGTCCGCATGTCGGATTCCTTCGGATGTCGCGACCAGTCTAAAACAACCAACGAGCGTTCCATGCCCACATCCCGTTATGCCGTGTTCGGCCATCCCGTCACCCATTCGCTGTCGCCGCGCATCCATGCCGACTTCGCCAAGCAGGCCGGCATCGCCCTGCAGTACGACGCGATCGACGCCATGCCGGACGGCTTTGCGGCGGCGCTGGCGGCGTTTGCCGTGGAGGGCGGGGTGGGCGCCAACGTGACCCTGCCGCTGAAGGAAGCCGCCTACGCGCACAGCGTGATCCACAGCGAACGCGCGCAGCGCGCCGGGGCGGTCAACACGCTCAGCTACCGCGACGGGCAGTGGCACGGCGACAACACCGACGGCGCTGGCCTGGTGCGCGACCTGACCGGGCGCAACGGCCTGGACCTGCGCGGTCGCCGTGCGCTGCTGCTCGGCGCCGGCGGTGCCGCGCGCGGGGTGGCGCCGGCGCTGCTGGACGCCGGCGTGCAGCAGCTGATGATCGTCAACCGCTCGCCCGAACGTGCCGATGCGCTGGTCGATGCGCTGGGCGAACCGGCGCGCGCCATGTCCCGCTACTGGGAAGACCTGCGCGAACTGGGCGACTTCGAACTGATCGTCAACGCCACCGCCGCCGGCCGCGACGAGGCGGCGGGATTCTCGCTGCCGCTGTCGCTGGTCAACAGCATGACCCTGGCGGTGGACCTGAACTACGGCGAGATCGCGATCCCGTTCCTGGCGTGGGCGCGCGCGGCCAACTGCCGCGATACCGTCGACGGCCTGGGCATGCTGGTCGAGCAGGCGGCCGAGAGCTTCGAGCGCTGGCACAGCGTGCGTCCGGACACCGATCCGGTCTACGCCGCGCTGCGCGCGCGCGATGCGGTGCTGGTGAGCGCCGACTGACCCGAGCGCTCCGGCGCTTTCTTTGAGCTTCCACGGAGATCGCATGGACAATGGATTCCTGCTTCAGTTGTTGACCACGGTGGGCTTCCAGCTGCCGATCCTGATCGTGCTCGGCGTCGGAGTGGTGCTGTTGTCCACGCGCCGACCCGGCCGTGCACGCACGCTCGGCCTGTGGGGCTTGAGCCTGCTGCTGGTCGGCGGGCTATGCGGTTCGGTGACCTCGCTGTTGCCGATATGGATCGTGTCCCAGGGCGGAACGTTCACCAGCTACGCGGCCTGGTACGGCATCCTGCAGGCCGTGTTCACCATCCTGCATGCAGTGGCGATGCTGCTGGTGGTGCTGGCGCTGCGGTTCGCCCTGCCGCGCTAGAACCGATTCCGCACCGGCTGGCGCGTCCGGGCGGCGGCGTCCGGCACCCGCGGCGTCGGTGCCGATGCGGCGCAACCGAAGGAGACGGCAATGCTGGCGACTGCGATCCAGCCGCTGCTGGAGGTCAAGATGGTGACCGGCGGGATCGGCCTGCTGGCGCGCTTCCTGCTGCCGCTGATCGGCCTGCTGCTGCTCGCGCGCCTGGCGCCTTGCCGCGCACGCACCCTGGCGCAGGCCGGATTGGCGGTGCTGATGGCGAACGCGGTGCTGCCGCGCGCGCTGAACGCGGCAGTGGGCTGGGCGCAACTGATGTCCGATCGGCTCGCCGAGCCGTACGCATGGACCTACGCGTCGATCCGCCTGCTGGAAGATGCGCTGTACGTGCTCGGCGTGGCGCTGTTGTTGCAGGCCTTGCGGCGCGCGTTGCCGCGCAGGCCTTCCGCGCTGCGTTAAGGTCCGCGTCCGCGCCGGTGTCAATCCGTGCGACCGGACGTGAGAAAATGCGCGGATGAACGACACCCCCACGCCGGCCGCGCAGTCCGCGCCCGGCAAGCCCCAGCGCGAGCTGACCGAGCCGCTGAAGCTCGCCATCCGCGACGCCTACACCAAGCTGCAGGCCAACACCCCCGGGTTCCGCGTGCGCCGCGCGCAGAGCCAGATGATCGGGGTGGTGTCGCGCGCGCTGGGCACCAGCGGCGGCGTCGGCGTGGCCGAGGCGCCCACCGGCGTCGGCAAGAGCCTGGGCTACCTCACCGCCGGCGTACCGATCGCGCTGGCCAGCAAGAAGAAGCTGGTGATCAGCACCGGCACCGTGGCGCTGCAATCGCAATTGGTGGAGCGCGACATCCCCGCCTTCCTCAAGGCCACCGGCATCGAGGCGACGGTGGCGCTGGCCAAGGGCCGCACCCGCTACCTGTGCGCGCGCAACGTCGCCGAACTGCATGGCGAAGCCGCGCAGGACAGCATGTTCGAGGACGAGGCGCCGCTGTACGATCGCCCGCTGAGCCCGGCCGAGGCCGAGCAGGCGCGCGGCCTGGCCAAGGCCTACGCCGACAAGACCTGGAACGGCGACCTGGACACCGCGCCGGAGCCGATCCCGGCGTCGCTGCGCGCGCGCATCACCACCAACGCCGCCGGCTGCGCCGGGCGCCGCTGCTCGTTCGCGGTGCAATGCCCGGTGCTGAAAGCGCGCAGCGACGTGCGCGACGCGCAGATCGTGGTCACCAACCACGCCTTGCTGCTGTCGGCGCTGGCGCTGGGCGACAGCGACAACGGCCAGCCGCTGATCGCGCCGCCGGCGGACATGCTGCTGGTGCTCGACGAGGGCCACCACATCGCCGGCGTCGCCATCGACCAGGGCGCGGCCAACCTGGCGCTGGACGACATGGCGCGGCGCACCGGCCGCCTGCAGTCGCTGGTCGGTGCCGCCTACCGGCTGGCCGACAAGGACACCATCGGCAACCAGTTGCCGAACGAGGCGATCGAACTGGCGACCCAGGTCAGCAAGGGCTTGAAGGCATTCCGCGCCGAGATCGAACGCGCCTGGGTGCCGGATCCAAGCCAGGAGGAACCGATGTGGCGCGCGCCCAACGGGCGCCTGCCCGAGGACTGGAAGCCGTTCATCGACGCGCAGGCGCAGGACACTGCCGCACTGCTCAACTGGGTGCAGGCCGCGCATCAGCTGGTGGCCAAATCCAAACAGGAGGACGCGGCCAAGGAGCGCCTGCAGCGCAGCCTGGGCATGGCCCTGGAGATGGTCGAGCAGCAGTACGCGTTGTGGCTGGGCTGGCGCCGCGAGGACCAGGACGGGCAGGCGCCGATGGCGCGCTGGATCACCGCCTCGCGCGATGCCGACCTGGTCTGCCATTGCTCACCGGTGTCGGCCGCGCAGGTGCTGCGCGCGCTGCTGTGGAGCGAAGTGGACTCGGCGGTGCTGACCTCGGCCACGCTGACCGGCGGCGGCGATTTCCAGGCGCTGGCGATCGACAACGGCCTGCCCGCGCATGCCGAGATGGTGTCGCTGTCCTCGCCGTTCGACCTGCCCAACCAGGCCGAACTGATCGTGCCGAAATTCCCGGTGGCGCCGGACGACCGCGAGGGCCATCCACGCGAGGTCGCGCGCTATCTGGTCAAGGAACTGGACTGGGGCAAGGGCTCGATCGTGCTGTTCACTTCGCGCTGGAAGATGCTCAAGGTCGCCGACCTGCTGCCGGTCGCGCAGCGCAACCGCGTGCTGGTGCAGGGCGAGGGTTCCAAGTCGCAGATGATCGGCGAGCACATGCGCCGCATCGCGGCCGGCGAGGGCTCGGTGCTGTTCGGGTTGAATTCGTTCGGCGAAGGCCTGGACCTGCCGGGCGACGCCTGCACCACCGTGGTCATCACCCAGGTGCCGTTCGCGGTGCCGACCGACCCGCAGACCGCGACGCTCGGCGAGTGGTTCGAAAGCCGTGGCCTCAACGCCTTCAACCTGATCGCGGTACCGCACGCGCTGCGCACCCTGACCCAGTTCGCCGGCCGCCTGATCCGCAGCTCCAGCGACCATGGCCGGGTCATCATCCTCGACTCGCGCTTGCTGACCAAGCGCTATGGCAAGCGCATCATCGATGCATTGCCGCCGTTCAAGCGGGTGATTGGCTAGCGCCACGCGCTGTCTACATTTTGATGTCGATCGCCTCGCCTCGCGGCGCTCGTGCGAGGCGCACATAGCGCGAAGTGCAACGCGCAACGCCTATGTGCGAGACCGCAATCACAACAGCGTGCCGGCATCCACCCTGCCTATCGCAGCCATAGCAACTAACGAATTCTCAGCCCGCCGCGCCACCGCCATGCTTCAGCTCCCTCAACACGAGCTGACGCCATGCGCCCTGGAACACTGTTGGTGCTCGCCCTGCTGTCGCAGACCCTGATCGTTCCCGCCGGGTTCGCGCAGTCCACGCTCACGCGCGACAACGGTGCGTCGGTGGGCGACAACCAGAACTCGCAGACCGCCGGCGCCACCGGCCCGACCCTGCTGCAGGACGTGCAGCTGATCCAGAAGCTGCAGCGCTTCGACCGCGAGCGCATCCCCGAGCGCGTGGTGCATGCGCGCGGCACTGGCGTACATGGCGCGTTCACCGCCAGTGCCGACATCTCCGACCTGACCAAGGCCAAGGTGTTCAGCGCCGGCACCAAGACCCCGGTGTTCGTACGCTTCTCCTCGGTGGTGCACGGCAACCATTCGCCGGAGACGCTGCGCGATCCGCACGGCTTCGCCACCAAGTTCTACACCAGCGAAGGCAACTGGGACCTGGTCGGCAACAACTTCCCGACCTTCTTCATCCGCGATGCGATCAAGTTCCCCGACATGGTGCATGCGTTCAAGCCGGATCCGCGGACCAATCTCGACGACGACGCGCGCCGTTTCGATTTCTTCTCGCACGTGCCCGAAGCCACGCGCACGCTGACCCTGCTGTACTCCAACGAAGGCACGCCGGCCGGCTACCGCTTCATGGACGGCAACGGCGTGCACGCCTACAAACTGGTCAACGCGCAAGGCGAGGTGCACTACGTCAAGTTCCATTGGAAGTCGCTGCAAGGCCTGAAGAACCTGGACCCGAAACAGGTGGCGCAGGTGCAGGGCAAGGACTATAGCCACCTGACCAACGATCTGGTCGGCGCGATCAAGCAGGGCGACTATCCGAAGTGGGACCTGTACATCCAGGTGCTGAAGCCGGAAGACCTGGCCAAGTTCGACTTCGATCCGCTGGATGCGACCAAGATCTGGCCGGACGTGCCCGAGCGCAAGATCGGACAGATGGTGCTGAACAAGAACGTGGACAACTTCTTCCAGGAGACCGAGCAGGTGGCGATGGCACCGGCCAACCTGGTGCCGGGCATCGAACCCTCGGAAGACCGCTTGTTGCAGGGGCGCATCTTCTCCTATGCCGATACCCAGTTGTACCGGGTCGGTACCAATGGCCTGAGTCTGCCGGTGAACCGGCCACTGGTGGCTGTCAACAACGGCAATCAGGACGGCGCGATGAACTCCGGCGCCACCGCGAGCGGCGTCAACTACGAGCCCAGCCGGCTCGCCCCGCGCCCGCAGGATCCGAACGCGCGCTACAGCCAGCTGCCGCTGTCCGGCACCACGCAGCAGGCGAAGATCACCCGCGAGCAGAACTTCAAGCAGGCCGGCGAACTGTTCCGCAGCTACAGCAAGAAGGAGCAGCAGGACCTGATCCAAAGCTTCGGCGAATCGCTGGCCGGCACCGACGACGCCAGCAAGCACATCATGCTGTCGTTCCTGTACAAGGCCGATCCGTCCTACGGCAGCGGCGTCGCCCGCGTCGCCAAGGGCGACCTGGGGCGGGTCAAGCAGCTGGCCGCGCAGTTGCAGGATTGATCGTTCACTGCGCAGCGCGGCGGCGCCTCCCCACGTCGCGCTGCGCCTTCTTTCCGGAGACCGAGCATGCGTCGCTTCTTTCTTCTCGCCCTGAGCCTGGCCGCCGCCTCGGCGACCGCCGCGCCCGCTGATCCGGCCAAGATCCAGGCGCAATTGCGCGACTACTTCTTCGATGCCGCGCGCGAAGGCCGCCAGGACATGCTGGCCGAGTTCATCCAGGCGCACTACGACCTCAACACCCGCGACGACAAGGGCTATACCGCGCTGATCCTGGCTGCCTACCACGGCCAGCAGCCGGCGGTGGAGCAATTGCTGCGCGCGGGCGCCGATCCGTGCGCACAGGACAAGCGCGGCAACACCGCACTGATGGGCGCGATCTTCAAGGGCGAACTGGCGATCGCCAAGCGGCTGATGCAGGCCGATTGCGCGCCCGACCAACGCAACAACGCCGGCCAGACCGCGGCGATGTACGCGGCGTTGTTCCAGCGTACCGAAGTGCTGAAAGACCTCGCCGCCAAGGGCGCCGATCTGCAGGCCAAGGACGCGCAGGGCAACGACGTGGCCAAGCTGCAACGCGGCGAATTCGCGCAGGCGCCGCTGCGCTGAGCGTGTGGCCGCACCGATGGCGCTGCAATACGGTCTAGCTCAACCTGCTGGCCACAGCGCAGCGAAGATGCACACGTTCATCGCCAGGTTGAAGCTGGCATGCGCCGTCATCGCTGGCAACAGCGAACCGCTGCGATGGCGCAGCCGGGCGAACATCAGCGCCACGCAGAACATCAGCGCCACCCATAGCGCACCGGACATCGGCAGCAGGCGGATACCGGTGGCGGTCGCCAGCAATCCGTGATGGCAAAGGTGCACCAGGCCGAACAGCGAAGCTTCGATCCAGGTGCTGGCACGGAGCGAGAACCGCTCCTCCAGCGCGCGTTGCAGCAGGCCGCGAAAGAAGATCTCTTCGCCGATCGGGCTGAACACCAGCGCCGGCACGGTGGCCACGAGGAACAGCTGCGCCGTGGTGAGGCCCTGGTGGGGAATCGTGTCGCGATAGTTGCGCGCAATGCTGACGAACCAGTTGTCCTCGCTGCTGCCGAACGCGATCGTGCCGAGCGCGAAGCATGCCAAGGCCGCCAGCGCGCCCAGCGCGATCGACGTTGCGAACCAGACATGCCGTATCGGCCGCACCAATCCGATCTGCTGGCGTCCCAGACGGGAGAGCAGCAGCCACGGACTCGCCGCCATGCATACGAAACTGAGCGGCAGCAGCCAGCGCCAGTGCGCCGGCGCCAGCGTTGCTGCCGCACGCATCGCGGCGAAGACGAGTGCCAATGCCACGGCAATGGGCAATCCGCGCGCGCTGAAGAACTTCCACGAGAGACGCAAGGTCAGGGACATGGGCCGATGTCGGTCGCTCGATGTGGGGATACACGTACCGCAGGCTACTGTTCAGGCGCTCGGCCGCGCAAGCGTGCGACCGCTGCAGGAGGCTACAACGAACGTAGGTGCGCGCCAGTCGCGCCAGGCGTTACCGGCGGCGCCTGTGGCAAGCGCTGGTCGAGGCCAGCCGGTGCCGTTCCCGGCTACGTCGCCAACGGCGGATGCCTGCGATGAAGCTGGCTAACGCGCGGATGTCGCCGGCATCCAGCGCAGGGTGGTCGCCCAGAACAGCAGCGCCGCCGCGCTGGTCGCCGCTCCCAGTATGCACACGCCCGTCCATCCGGCATGCGCATAGGTGGCGGTGGCGGCGATTGCGCCCAGGCCGCTGCCCAGCGCGTAGAACAGCATGTAGCCGGCGACGCGCCGGCTGTGCGCCGACGCGTCGCCGCGGAAGATCAGGCTCTGGTTGATGACGTGGATCGCCTGGCCGGCCATGTCCAGCGCGACGATGCCGACAATCAGCGCCGCCAGCGAATGCATGCCCAACGCCAGCGGCAGCCACGACGCCAGCAGCAGCGCCAGCATCAGCCCGCTGCAGCGCTGCGCCCAGCCACGGTCGGCCCAGCGCCCGGCACGCGCTGCGGCGAGCGCGCCGACCGCCCCGACCAGGCCGAATGCGCCGATCGTGGCATGCGAGTATCCATACGGGGCTGCGCTCAGCGGCAGCACCAGTGCGGTCCAGAAGATCGAGAAGCTGGCGAACATCAGCAGCGCGATGCCGCCGCGGATCTGCAGCACCCGCTCGTGCGCCAGCATGCGCAGCATCGAGCGCAGCAGGGCCGCATAGCCGGGCGGCCGTTGCGGCGCGGGCAGGGCGGGCAACGCATGCCGCAACCACAACAGCAGCGCCAGGGTCAGCGCGGCGGATGCGGCATAGACGCCGCGCCAGCCGGCCAGATCGGCGATCACGCCAGCCAGCACCCGCGCCAACAGCAGCCCGATCACCACGCCGGCCTGGGCGGCGCCGACCACCCGGCCACGTTCGGCCGCCGCGGCGCTGGCCGCGGCATAGGCGATCAGGCCCTGGGTCATCGCTGTGCCCAGCAGGCCCAGGGCGAGCATTCCTGCCAGCAGTGCCGGTAGCGTCGGCGCCGCGGCCACCGCCAGCAGCGCGGCCAGCAATGCGCCGCCTTGCCACAGCATCAGCGGGCGCCGCGCATGGCGATCGCCCAGCGGCACCACCAGCAGCAGCGCCAGTGCGCAGCCGGCCTGGGTCGCGCCGATCACGCCGCCGGCAGCGCCCTGGCCGATGCCGAATTCCGCCGCCAGCGCATCGAGCAGCGGCTGCGCGAAATAGACGTTGGCCACGCTGGCGCCGCTGGCGCAGGCGAACAGCGCCACTTGCGCGCGGCTCAGCCTGGGCGGCTTGAGCTCGGGATCGGATACGGTCGGCATGGGTTGCGTTTCGCTAACTGGTTTCAATTAAAAACCAGTAACAGCGTGTCGCCTTTGGTTTTAAAATGCAACCGATAGCGCACTCGGCAAAGGGGAGACGGCATGGCCAGACGCAGCAAGGACTCCGCCCAGCCGTGCCCGGTGGCGCGTTCGGTGGATCTGATCGGCGAGCGCTGGGCGTTGCTGATCCTGCGCGATGCCTTCGACGGGATCGGCCGCTTCGGCGATTTCCAGCGCAGTCTGGGCATGGCGCGCAACATCCTGGCCGATCGCCTGCGGCTGCTGGTCGAGGCGCAGATCCTGGCGCTGCGGCCGGCCGCCGACGGCAGCGCCTACCAGGAATACGCGCTCACCGAGAAAGGCGAGCAGCTGTTCCCGCTGCTGCTGGCGTTGCGGCAATGGGGCGAGCGGCATCTGTTTGTGCCGGGCGAGGCGCATTCGCGCCTGCTCGATCGCCGTACCGGCAAGCCGGTGCCGGCGATGCTGCCGCGCGATGCCGCCGGCCGCGCGCTCAAGCCGCGGCAGACGGCGGTACGCAAGGTCGACGCACCCGCCGACGGCGCATGAGCGCGACACCGGCGCCTGGCGCGTGGAGCGTGAGGTCGAGGCGCAATCCGCGCCGACATGGCGCCGGCACCCCTGATCGGCGAAAATGCCGCCTGGCCGGCCCATCCCGGTCGGTCGCAACGCCCCTAGCGCTGCCGCTCCCGTTCGCCGCAAGCGCCGGGCGCGCCGCATCGCTGTCTCTACCGCTGTCTTTCGTCGGCGTTCTGCCGCGCCTTTCGCCACGGCTCGCCGCCGCTCATTCCGGATCCGTCTTGAACACCACCGCCTCGCCCCCCGCCACCGACGACCTGCCCCTGACCGAACGCCTGCGCGTCGCCCTGGACCTGCTCGAAGCCATCGACGCCGACCGCAGCGTGCTCGATGCGTTGCCCGAGGCCGACCGCGTGCGCCTGCACCAGGTGGTGGCGAAGGTCTATCACCCGGAACCCAAGGCGCGCCGGCAGTTGCTCAAGCAGCAGGCGCGCGAACGCCATCAGGAAAAGGTGCGCAAGGCCGAGGCGCTGCTCGAGCAGACCGGCATCCGCGCGCTGCGGCGCAAGCCGGTGTTCAGCACGCCGAACTACTTCCCGCCGCATGCCGCCGGCCTGCACGACGCCAGCAACGCCGCGGCCGAAGAACCTGCGGCACCGCATTCGCCCGAGTTGCGCCACTGCTACGTGTGCAAGCAGAAGTTCACCAAGTTGCACCATTTCTACGACCAGATGTGCCCGGCCTGCGCCGAGCTGAACTACTTCAAGCGCACCGAGACCGCCGATCTGCGCGGGCGTGTGGCGCTGCTGACCGGCGGCCGGGTCAAGATCGGCTACCAGGCCGGACTGAAGCTGTTGCGCGCCGGCGCCGAGTTGATCGTGACCACGCGCTTCCCGCGCGACTCGGCCGCGCGCTACGCACAGGAGCCGGACTTCGCCGAATGGGGCCACCGCCTGCAGGTGTTCGGCCTGGATCTGCGCCACACGCCCAGCGTCGAGGCGTTCTGCAGCCAGCTGCTGGCCACGCGCGAGCGGCTGGACTTCATCGTCAACAACGCCTGCCAGACCGTGCGCCGGCCGCCGCAGTTCTACGCGCACATGATGGCCGGCGAAACCGCCGCGCTGCACGAACTGCCCGAGCACGTGCGCCGCCTGGTCGGCCACTACGAGGGTTTGCGCAGCCCCGAGCTGTTGCCTGCGGCGTCGGCGACCACGTTGGCGGCGGGCCAGGGCCACGGCATCAGCGGCGCCGACGGTCTGGTGCGCGCCGCCGAGCTGTCGCAGATGCCGCTGCTGGCCGACGAACTGCTCGGCCAGCAGCATCTGTTTCCGGAGGGCCGGCTGGACCAGGACCTGCAGCAGGTGGATCTGCGCGGGCGCAACTCGTGGCGCCTGCTGATGGCCGAAGTGCCGTCGGTGGAGCTGCTGGAGACGCAACTGGTCAACGCCATCGCGCCATTCATCATCAACGCGCGGCTCAAGCCGCTGATGCTGCGCACGCCCGAACGCGACAAGCACATCGTCAACGTGTCGGCGATGGAAGGGCAGTTCTACCGCAACTTCAAGACCACCCGGCACCCGCACACCAACATGGCCAAGGCCGCGTTGAACATGATGACCCGGACCTCGGCCGCCGATTACCAGAACGACGGCATCCACATGAACAGCGTGGACACCGGCTGGGTCACCGATGAGGATCCGGCCGAGATCGCCGCGCGCAAGGTGCAGGAAGAGCGCTTCCATCCGCCGCTGGACATCGTCGACGGCGCCGCGCGCATCGTCGACCCGATCATCCATGGCTTCAACACCGGCGAGCACGTGTGGGGGCAGTTCCTGAAGGACTACGCGCCGACGGATTGGTGAGTGCGGGCGGCATGGCTCGTGCCAACAAGATCGCTGCGGGAAAACACATCCACCCGTGATCGCGCCATGGACGGCAGTGACGGAAAAGTGGTTGGAGTAGAAGCTGGGTGGCGTACCGGGATCATCCGGCTGCAGAGTCGCTTCCGCGGTCATGCTCGCATTGATGCCGCGTCATCGGGCGGGGACGTCCCTCTCCGCTAATGCGGGTTTCCAGCCGGTGTTCGACGCATGGTGCCACTGTAGCCCCACGCGAACTGATACCACTGATCTGTCGGTGCGACGTCGAGGTTGTTCACGGTGCGCTGCCAATAGACGAGCATTTCATCCTTCGAGGTGCGCGCCAGCGTGAATGACGAGGATTCCACCCAAACGCCATCCTCGTCCCGGCCCGAGCTGGTGCTATAGATGAGCGCGTGCGGGCCAGCGTTGCGCATGCGGAATTGCCCTGGTTTCATCTCCTGCCAGGATCCCTTGACCATGTTGTAGACACGCACATGCCAGCGGGAAACAGCGAAGCGGAAACGCATCGGAAAGCCCGCGCTGTCCACGTAGTGGGGCGCGTTGAAACCATCGAGCGAACCCTCCCACGTCCCTCGAAAGTCGAATCTTGCGTCGGTCGGGTGAGCAAGGACGGGGCGTGGCCGATGCGTGTACAACGGCGCTGTCACGGTGGCGCAGGAAGTGGCTAGAAGTGACAGCGCAAGAGCGCAGATCCAGCGCATACATGCGCTAGTGGAGAGTGGCATTGGAATCAATCCTATCGATGCGGCCACTTCGGCCTGAATGTCTTTCTGAGAAAAGAGCGGATGCCAAGCCGAGTGACCACCCAGCGCAGGCCAAGAAACCAAATGCAGGCAGGCCACACCAGCATGGCGATTTTCAAGTCCAGTACTTCGAGTGCGAATCCGGCGCCCGTACCTCGGGCATAACAATCGGCATGGAGCGAGCAACCCAGTTCATCATACAAATGACCGATCGCGTCGGAGAGCGCCAACGGAACGTAGGCCAGCGCGAGCCACCACAAGGATTGGACGATGCGCTTGAGAATGGCCATCTGCGCCTCAACTGGACTGGTCGGAGCCGGCCGTAGGGGCGCCCTGGTCGCGTTCGCGGCCCCAGAATTCCACCATGATGGTCATGGCGGTCCACACGATCAGCGTGGGTTGGACCTTGCCGGGGATGACATCGTGTCCTCGGAGCATGAGGTCGACCATCCCGGGGAGCGTCAGCACCAGCACGACCGTATAGATCGCATAGACCACCCTGTGCCGGCTGTTGGAGATGAAGAGAATGGAAATGACGATGCCGGCGAGCATGGTCAGCACCACGCCGAACTGCCAGTCGTTGAGCTTCTCGGTACCGGCGAGGACCAACCCCAGCACGGCCCCGAAGAACATGTTCATGCCGTTGAGGTTTGCCTGATATTCGTCCTTGGACATTTTTCCAAGGCCCATCTTGCCGAAGCTACCGCCGAACTTTTTCCACATAAGAAATCCCCCTTTTTCTGCGCGATGCACGCCGTCCATTCCCGCTGCATCGGGCGCCTTGGTAGTGCCTTGCGCCCCCGCGCGGCCTCTGCCCTGCTTCCCGTCCCCGCAGTGCCGGTCAACCCCAAGGCTCGCGGCCAACTCTAGCGGAGATTGGCGATGCCGGCAGCAGCGATCGCCGCCGGCGCAATTGGGGGCGGCATGGCGCCATGCATCGGCGGGCGCCAGCGCGGCCGTGGAGCGAGATGGCGCCAGACGTTCTTGGCCATCGCCAAAGCCACGATCGGCTGCCGCATCGTGCGGATCGCGTGATCGCCGGTGAGCGCCCGATCTGGGCGCCGGGTATCCGCGAAAGTGGCGACGCGTCACCAACCACTGCGGCCGTGGCTGCCGTGTCCTCTGCGCGCTGCAGCGCGGTCCATCGCTTACATGCCAGTTCCATGCTTGCATGACGCCTGCAGCCGTCTCACACCAAGTTCAACAGCTCGCCGCGGACGCCGTCGGCCTGCAGATGCAGATAGCCGACGCTGATCGGCAGACTGAAACGGCGCGGGCCAGCGCTGCCGGGATTGATGTACAGCACGCCGTCGCGGGTCCGCAGCAAGGGTTTGTGCGAATGCCCGCTGACCACCACGTCCACGCCCGCCGGTTCGCGCGCCAGCGTCTTCAGGTCGTGCAGCACGTGCAGGCGCACGCCTGCGATCTCGACGTCCAGGACGTCGGGCAGCGCCTGTGCCCATGGCGCGGTATCGATGTTGCCGCGGATTGCGTGTAGCGGCGCGATCGCGCGTAAGGCGTCGAGGATGTCCGGCTTGCCGACGTCGCCGGCGTGCACGATCGCGTCGCAGCCCTGCATCGCCGCCAGCGCCTGTGGCCGCAGCAGGCCGTGGGTGTCGGAGATCAGGCCGATCCGCAATGGCTGGGTTGGGTGCATGGGCGCTGTCCGTAACGGAGAGGTGTCATTAGCCTAACCGGGCAGTGCATAAAGGCATGTCGTCAGAAGATCGCTTTCGACAGCTGCTGCTCAAGCGTAGGCGCACGGTCGAATCGTTGCGAGCGACATTCCGATCCGCATCGGCTGGGTGGCGCGTGCGTTCAACGTCGTTGCTGCGATCCGCCCGCACCGCGGCTGCGGCGAACGACTCTTGACACGCCGGCGACGCCGAATATCAGGCCCATGCCTCCCATGACCACGGGCACGCCCCACAGCGCACCCGGATCATCGATCACGGCGCTGCCCGACGGCCACTCGGGCAGGTAACGCACCCGCACCGTCTGACCTGGCCGATGGATGGAGATGAAGCCGCCCTGGGGATAGGATATTTTTTCGCCAGCACCTGTCGTGAAGGCGATCTCAGGATGCGCGCCGCCGGCGTTCAAGCGGCTGACGACGCCATCGGCGGTCTGTGCGCGAGCGAGGAATTCGTGTCGGTCAAGCGCGAGACCGGCCGCAACACCCAGCAAGACGAGCCCGAGCAGCGCGAACAGCAGGCCCAGCAATATGTTCCCGATACGGGACGCGGCGTCGTCGGACATTGGGTTCGGTGTTCGTCCATGAAAGAAGGGCGGGCAGGATAACGAAGAAGCCTCGCTGACGCATTCCCGACGCAACCTCGAGTCGTTCCTTCGACCAGGCAGGCCGGAAGCGCTATCGCTCAGACCATCGTTGCGCAACGCTGCCGAATGGCGTTCGATTGTGGAGCGAACGAATCCAGGAAGCTGCCCGACAACCCGATCGATGCACCGATTCTCGCACTCGCTTCAAAGCGCCGCTGAGCGGTATGCCGGTGTCAGGGCGTCGAATTGAGGACGGCCTCGAGACGATGGCCGTCGGGATCGACGACGAACGCGGCGTAGTAGCTGTCCCCGTAGTCCGGACGCAGCCCGGGAGCGCCATTGTCCTGGCCGCCGTTTTGCAGCGCCGCCGCATGAAAGGCGTCGACGGCAGCATGGCTGGCGGCAGCGAAGGCGAGATGGAATCCAGGGCCGGGTGCGCACGCGTTCGCGCCCCTGAGCTTGATCGCCAACCGGTCGCCGCCGCCGGGCAGGCCGTAGCCCACCGCTTGATCGTCGTCTCCCGGGGTCAGGTCTTCCCACACGCGCACGTAGCCGAGCGGCAGAAGCGCCGCGTCGTAGAAGCGCGCCGAGCGCTCGATGTCGGAAACGCCAAGGGAAATGTGGTGGAGCATAGGGATGGATGTCTCTCGAGGGCTGGGCGATTGGGAGGGCCGGCCGGACGACCTGGCTCTGCGCCGGCCATGGCGCCGGCGAAGGCGCCTGGATTGCGGCTCATTCCGCGCAGCCGGCCAGCGTCGTATTGAAAGCGAATTGCTCCGCGACATCGATCAGTTTACGGGAGCTGGATTCGACGGACCCTTCCTCGGTCCAAAGAAACGGAAAGAAGTTGAAGCATTGGGTGCCATCGGACTGTTTCACGTCGGCTTCCCAGCCGTGCCAGCGCAAGCCTTCGTAGAACAGGTCCAGGCGGTCGCTGAGTGCCCAGCAGAGGAAATCGGTGTAGCCGATGTCCATGGCCTCCCATCGCAGCGTGTCGGGCGCAAGGTAGTACATCGCGCCCAGATCGCTTCCGAGGCTGCCGCCGTTCACCGAGAAGAAGCCGCCCACCACATCGTCCGCGACCAGCAGGTGACCCGAAGACCGGCCGGCGTTCCACTCGACGATGTCGCGCGGCAATTTCGGATGTCCCGAACCGAGGATGCGCAGCCAACCGTGATCGATCAACAGCCCGCCGGTCTCGTACGCGATGGCGCCCATGGGCGAGCGGGTGGTGACCTGGAGGCCGACCAGGACCTCGCCGCGCTGCTGCGAAGGCGGAAGGACCTCGAACGGACGGCTGGCTTCGGAAAGCCATTGCCTGACCAGTGGCATCGCCGGGTCGTCGCCGTCGAGCAGTTCTTGAAGCGTTCGCATGAATATCTGACCTATACGGAGCCGGCCCGCGACGTGGGATCGGCTTGGATGAGTGGTGGTCGCGAGGCAAGACGGCCGTGGAGCAAGACGCTGCGACCGGCGAAAGGAGCCATGCGATCGTAACGTCCCCAAGGGCGATCGAAGAGCCGCTGTCGCCCTGTCGGTCGCTCACTGCAACTCCCACCGCGTGGCGTGATCCAGGATCGATCAGGGCTCGACCACGTAGGCATTCAACTCGGCCATCAGGCCGTCCTCGAAGCGCCACACGTCGCAGTACGCATGCTCGACTTTTTGCCCGTTCGATCCCTTCAAGGTGATCACGCCGATCGCCGCAAGGAACTGACCTTCCGCGATCATCCGATGCACCCGGAACACGGGCGGTTGCTTGTAGGCCTCTGCCATCCATTGGCGCACGGCATCCTTGCCCCTGAGCGTCCGGTCGCCGATGAAGTTCCATACGGTGTCTTCCGTGCAGTGGCGCAGGAAGCCTTCGAAATCGCCGCGGGAGATGGCTTCGTTGGCCTTCTCCAGCGTCTGTTTGTGCAGGTTCGACATCGCAATTCCCTCGTCTGCAAGGTGCTCGCACAGTAGCTGTCCGGGCGTTGCGAGTTCGTCATGAAGTCTCGCCCTGTGAGGCGCGCCGATCTGGTGCGGCGCGAAGTAGTGCGAACGGTGCCGGCTTGGCGCAGTCGAATGCCAGGTCCAGGTCTTGGGCAGCCACACCTGCTCGGTAAGTTCTCGGCTGCGGGCTCGGGTCGAACGACGTGCCAGGGGCACCAAAAAGCCGCTAGTCCGGCAGGAGCGCGCCATTGCGGGCGATCTTTGCACCACAAGACGGACACGACCAGCCCCCGAGCATCGCTTCCCGGGTGCTTGAAGGCTTGCGGAAGCGAGGCAACGCCGTGTTGCATCTAGGGCAGAACTTGCGAGGTAGCAATAAGCCGAGCAGCAAGACGGCCAGCCCGCTAGCCAGGCCGGCAACAATCACTATCGCGATCAAGACTTCCATGAATCCTCCTGGCGCCAAGGCCGAATTGGCTGCACCGTGAAGCGGCGCCAGCTGGAACGAGTTGTCAGGCCTCAATCTGCAGGCCCACAGCAATGGAGGCCTCTCGAAAGAGAGGTCTCCCAAAGTACGAAGTCAGCGGTCTCAGGAGACCACAAAGGGCACAGTGGGCCCGGGTCAACGCACCAGCGGCGAAATAGAACCAGGAGTTGCCGAACGGTATCGGCACTTATCGGATGCGCCAATTCCAAGTCCAAGGTGGTGCCTTTGCCCCGAATGTCCTTGTACTCAGGGTAGCGAGCCTAGCCATCCAAAGAACTGCTCCTCGTCCTCAGGAGCGAAGAATGTTGGGCCCTCGAAGGAGATGATTGCGGTGTTCAATTCCTGATCCAAAGCGTTTTCGACTTGAATGAGTTCTTAGGCTGCGTCACCAAAATACGAACCAGCAGATAACTGCGACAACACACAAAGCAATTGCTCCCAACCAGCGTGGATGAAAGGACAAGGTCGTGGTAGTGGATGCAGGAAGGATCCCTGACTCGAGCTCCGAGGTGATACGGGAGAGCATTTCATCTTGGAACTTCCCGTACTCCGGGTCTTTGATGCGGACGTCCGCATCGTGCAGGTAGTGCATGGCCTGCGATGGGAGCGGGATGCGCAACGTTTCGGAGAATCTGCGCGCTGAGGCATCCCAGGCACGGATTTCGGAGCCGTTGGTCGGAGAGGTCCGCTGCAGCTCCCGAAGCTGCGCTGCGATTTCTCTGAGTTGCTGGAGGTCTGTCATTCGCGGTCTAGCGCCGATTGAGTGCCGAGCCGCGAAACGGCTTCGGCTTGAACGAATGGCTTAGGCCGTCGCTACGCGTCCTGGCCGCCAACCAAGGAGGCGGGCAGGCAAGAACAGGATGGCCTGTAGGAACGCGAACATGGCAGAGAACGTGATCCCCACAAGGCGGAACGGCAGGGTGAGCAACCACACGATGGGCCACAGGACCAAGGCCAGCAAGGCCAGCGGCCAGCACAGCACAAACAGAAGGCACCAGACAACGATGGCAATTAGCGCTTTCACGACGCGGCTCCTTGGCCGGTGAGCGGAATCGCAAGGATTGCAGTCCCATGGCAGTGGGGCGACTGGCGTGCGACGAACTGGCCAAAGGGGCGGGTAAAACGCCAAATACAGTGTACCGCCCACCGGGCCCTGGTGGCACGCCGCTGCGGGTCCGCTTGACCGACTGGTTAGGCGTCGACTTTAGTTGTTCAGCTGAATATCTATGGCAGTTTCTGAGTCAAGCCATTGAGTGCAGTCGTTACTGCCCCGGACTGTGACCGTCTTGCCTGATGTGATTGCCGCGAGAAGTACTGCTGTCTGGACCTTTGCCGCCGGCCAGGCGTTATTGATTACCCACCGATCAATGTATGTGTTGCAGGAAGGCTTCCCTGTCTTGGTACCTCCTTGCAAAACGAAGAACATGAGTCCGGCTGATGTGGCGCTGGATCCAAATTGGCCGTGATCGATTCTGACCGTGCCAGTCTGCTCCCCGGCATTTGCTTGGGCGGTTGCAAGGGTCAGCAGCGTAAGGGCAAGAAGTAGCGCGCGCATGGTTTCTCCCAGGTTGATAGGAAAGGGTATTGACGGGGTGGGCAAAGAGTAGCGAGTGCGAGGCCTAACTACTATTCGAAGACAAAACGTCGCGTAATCCCGGTGTGTAGTCCGGGATTTCCGATAGCGATATGGCCGAGAGGCCCCCTTGTAGCAACGATCTTCCCCGATGGTGGGGTGTATTCCTGTGCGTAACCATGCCGCATTCCAGTTGCGGAAGCCATGGTATGGGACGCTATCACTCCGACGGGGCGCTTTCAACGCGAGGCGCGGCATCGTGCCGGCGTGCGGTCGATGGGCCTGAGGGGGCGGCATTCTCGGACCCTCGGGCGCCACGCCTCCTCGACCGGCTGCGTGCGCGTATCCGGCGCCTGGGGATGGCCAAGCGCACCGAGGAGGCGTACGTCGGTTGGGTGCGCCGTTTCATTCTGGCCAACGGCAAGCGCCATCCCGATGTCTTGGGCGAGCAGGACGTGGAGCGGTTCCTGACCGCGCTGGCGGTACGCGATCGCGTGGCGCCGTCCACTCAGAACCAGGCGCTGGCGGCGTTGTTGTTCCTGTATCGCGAGGTGCTGGGGCAGGAGCTGCAGTGGATGGAGCGGATCCAGCGGGCCAAGCGTCCGCAGCGGCTGCCTACCGTGCTGACGCGGGATGAAGTGGCGGGCGTGCTGGCGCAGATGCATGAACGCCATGACCTGATGGCGTCGTTGCTGTACGGCACCGGGATGCGATTGATGGAATGCGTACGCCTGCGCATCAAGGACATGGACTTCGCCAGGGGTGAGATCGTCGTGCGCGATGGCAAGGGCGGCAAGGATCGGCGCACGACGCTGCCGCTGTCCTTGCGCGAGGCATTGCTGGCGCAGCTGGAGCGCGCGCCGGGTGCACACGCGCGATGTTGCGGCGGGCGGCGGTGAGGTGTGGCTGCCGGATGCGCTGGCACGCAAGTTCCCGAATGCGTCGCGGGAGGTCGGCTGGCAGTCTCTGTTTCCGCGCCGCGATGCAGCGTGGACCCACGCAGCGGCGCGATCCGGCGCCATCATATGGACGAGAAAGGGCTGCAGCGTGCGGTCAAGGCCGCGTGTCGCGCGGCGGGGCTGACCAAGCCCGCCAGCTGCCACACCCTGCGGCATTCGTTCGCCACGCACCTGCTGGTGGCCGGCCACAATATCCGCACCGTGCAGGAGCTGCTGAGCCACAAGGATGTGGCCACCACGCAGATCTACACGCATGTGCTTGGGCGCGGGCCTCGGCGGTGCGCAGCCCGCTGGATGGGCTGGGCGTCGGCGGTGAGTGACGCTGCCGTCAAGAAAAGCAACCCGGCTGTGGGCGTTTGTGGTCAGGCGTCGGGGCTGATGGCCCGAGGCCACCCAGAGTCCCTCCCGCAGCGCAATGCCAGGACATTATGAAGACCGCGAAAATCCACGGCCTTCATGGAAACGCCTCAACCGTCCAGCATCGCCTTGTCGCGCACCGCGCCCTTGTCCGCGCTGGTCGCCAGCAGCGCGTACGCCTTCAGTGCGGTGGTGACCTTGCGTGGGCGGACTTCGACCGGCTTCCAGCCTTGGGCGTCCTGTGCGGCGCGGCGGGCGGCCAGTTCGGCGTCGTCGACCAGCAGGTTGATGCTGCGGTTGGGGATGTCGATCAGGATCTTGTCGCCGTCGCGGACCAGGCCGATGGCGCCGCCGGCGGCGGCTTCCGGGGAGGCGTGGCCGATCGACAGGCCGGAGGTGCCGCCGGAAAAGCGGCCGTCGGTGAGCAGGGCGCATTGCTTGCCCAGGCCCTTGGATTTCAGGTACGAAGTCGGATACAGCATCTCCTGCATGCCGGGGCCGCCCTTGGGGCCTTCGTAGCGGATCACCACCACGTCGCCGGCCTTCACTTCGTTGGCGAGGATGCCCTTGACCGCCGAATCCTGGCTCTCGAACACCTTGGCGTTGCCTTCGAACACGTGGATCGATTCGTCCACGCCGGCGGTCTTGACCACGCAGCCGTCGAGGGCGATGTTGCCGTACAGCACCGCCAGTCCGCCCTCCTGCGAGTAGGCATGGGCGACGTCGCGGATACAGCCTGCTTGGCGGTCGGCGTCCAGCGTCGGCCAGCGTGTGGCCTGGCTGAAGGCGATCTGGGTGGGGATGCCGGCCGGGCCGGCCTTGTAGAAGGTGTGCACGTCGTCGTCGTCGGTCTGGGTGATGTCCCATTGCGCGATGGCATCGCCGAGGGTGCGGCTGTGCACGGTGGCCTGGTCGGTGTGCAGCAGGCCGCCGCGGGCCAGTTCGCCGAGGATGGAGAGGATGCCGCCGGCGCGGTGCACGTCTTCGATGTGGTACTTCTGGATGTTCGGCGCGACCTTGCACAGCTGCGGCACGTGCCGCGACAGGCGGTCGATGTCGCGCAGGGTGAACGGCACTTCGCCTTCCTGCGCGGCGGCGAGCAGGTGCAGGATGGTGTTGGTGGAGCCGCCCATCGCGATGTCCAGGGTCATCGCGTTCTCGAACGCGGCGAAGGTGGCGATGCCGCGCGGCAGCGCGGTCGGGTCTTCGGCGCCGTACCAGCGGTGGCACAGTTCGACCGCGGTGCGCCCGGCCTTCAGGAACAACTGCTCGCGGTCGGCATGGGTGGCGACCACGGTGCCGTTGCCGGGCAGGGCCAGGCCCAGCGCTTCGGTCAGGCAGTTCATCGAGTTGGCGGTGAACATGCCCGAGCACGAGCCGCAGGTGGGGCAGGCGCTGCGTTCGAACGCGGCGACCTTTTCGTCGGAGGCATTAGGGTCGGCGGCGATCACCATCGCGTCGATCAGGTCCAGGTTGTGGTCGGCGAGCTTGGTCTTGCCGGCCT
Organism: Xanthomonas sp. WHRI 7945; assembly: GCF_035026585.1. Classification (NCBI taxonomy): domain Bacteria; kingdom Pseudomonadati; phylum Pseudomonadota; class Gammaproteobacteria; order Lysobacterales; family Lysobacteraceae; genus Xanthomonas; species Xanthomonas sp. WHRI 7945. The sequence goes on along the minus strand of NZ_JAYIQP010000010.1, from coordinate 43,375 downwards.
CCATCGGCCCGCCGGACACGAACACGGTGGGGATGTTGAGGCGCAGCGCGGCCATCAGCATCCCCGGGGTGATCTTGTCGCAGTTGGAGATGCACACCAGCGCGTCGGCGCAGTGCGCGTTGACCATGTACTCCACCGAGTCGGCGATGATCTCGCGGCTGGGCAGCGAGTACAGCATGCCGTCGTGGCCCATGGCGATGCCGTCGTCCACGGCGATGGTGTCGAATTCCTTGGCCACGCCGCCGACGCGTTCGATCTCGCGCGCGACCAGCTGGCCGAGATCCTTCAGGTGCACGTGGCCGGGCACGAACTGGGTGAAGGAGTTGGCGATGGCGATGATCGGCTTGTGGAAGTCGGCGTCCTGCATGCCGGTGGCGCGCCACAGCGCGCGCGCGCCGGCCATGTTGCGGCCGTGGGTGGAGGTCTTGGAGCGATAGTCGGGCATGGGGGTGTCGTGCGGTCGGAAGGCGGGCGGAATGCTGGCGGAAGTGGTCGGCCCGGCGGGGCGAAAGGGTTGCATTCGCAACCTTTTGCGCCGGGCGCAAGGCCATTGGCCACGTTATCACGCGGCCTGCACGGCTGCCTTGCCGGCGCTGAACCGGCATGGTGCTACATCGTGTGGAAGACGCCACGGCACCTGGCCGACGGTGAGGCGATACGGATGAATGGGCATGCGCGGTGCCGGCGATTTCCGTCTCCGGCCGGAACCAGGCATCATCGCATTCTGAGGTCCGGGAGGAGACGATGAAACGATCCAAGAAGGCCGCGCTGTTGCTGATGGGCACCGCGCCGCTGCTGTTCACCGCCTGCGAGCGCGAGGCCAAGACCCAGGAGGGGCTGTATACCTCGGTGGAAGCCTGCGCGGCGCAGACCCACGACATCACCACCTGCCGCGAGGCGTTCAAGCAGGCGCAGCAGCAGTCGGCCGAGCAGGGACCCAAGTACGCCAGCCGCGAGCAGTGCGCGCAGGAGTATTCCGCCGAGCGTTGCGTGGAACAGCGCGACCACCAGGGTCATTCGTTCATCGGCCCGCTGATGACTGGCTTCTTCCTGTCGCAGATGCTCAACGGCAACCGCATGGCCGGCTTCAACGCCGCGCCCGCGTACCAGGACCGGCAGAGCCAGTGGCAGCGCCCGGCCGCCGGCGCCGGTGCTGGCGCCGGTGCGGCGACCAGCCTGCGCGGCAACCAGACCATGACCCATATCGGCGCCACGCCGAACCGTGCGGTCACCGTCAGCCGCGGCGGCTTCGGCAGCTCCAGCGGCGCGCGCGGCAGTTTCGGCGGCTGATCGCCGCGTCCTCACGTCGCACCAGCCAAGGCAAGCACATGCAACGCATCGCGATCGTCGAACGCGGCGACTGGCGCGCGCAGGCCGCCGAGTGCGGCTTCCGCTTCCACACCATCGGCGGCGAACGCTATTGGGACGAACGCGCCTATTACGCGTTCACCCTGCGCCAGATCGAGCGCGATCTGGAGGATCCCAGCGCCGAGCTGCACCAGATGGCGATGGGGCTGGTGGACGAGATCGTCGCCAGCGAGGCGCTGATGCAGCGGCTGGCGATTCCGCCGGCGTTCCGCGACTGGATCGCCGAGAGCTGGCGGCGCCGCGATCCGCACCTGTACGGGCGCCTGGACCTGGCTTACGACGGCACCGGCCCGGCCAAGCTGTACGAACTGAACTACGACACGCCGACCTCGCTGTTCGAATCGGCGTTCTTCCAGTGGCAGTGGCTGGAAGACCAGCGGGTGCAGGGCCGCCTGGCGCGCGACGCCGACCAGTTCAACTCGATCCACGAGGCCCTGGTGGCGCGTTTCGCCGAGCTGGCGGCGCAGTTGCCGCCGCCGCTGTATTTCGCCGCGGTACGCGACTCGGAAGAAGACCAGGGCACGGTCGCCTACCTGCGCGACTGCGCGGCGCAGGCCGCGCTGTTCGGCGAGGCGATCGCGATCGAGGACATCGGCCTGTCCGAGGACGGTCGCTATACCGACCTGGACGACGCGGTGATCGGCGCGCTGTTCAAGCTGTATCCGCTGGAGGACCTGTTCGCCGAGCGCTTCGGCCAGGCCTTGCCGGGCTCGGGCCTGCGCCTGCTGGAGCCGCCGTGGAAGGCGCTGCTCAGCAACAAGGGCATCCTGCCGCTGCTGTGGGAGCGCCATCATGGCCATCCCAACCTGCTGCCGGCCGCGTTCGACGACGGTGCCGCCTTGCCGCCGGGCTGGGTGCGCAAGCCGCTGCATTCGCGCGAGGGCGCCAACATCGCCCTGCACTTGGCCGACGGCCGGATGCTGCAGAGCGACGGCCCTTACCAAGGGCCGTGCATCCGCCAGCAGGCGCATCCGTTGCCGGCGTTCGACGGCCGCTATCCGATGGTCGGCAGCTGGATCGTCGGCGACACCGCGTGCGGCATCGGCATCCGCGAGGACGATGGCCCGATCACCCGCGACAGCGCGCGCTTCGTGCCGCATGCGATCGTCGAGGAAGGACGGCCGGGCGTGTTGTACGCCTGAGCCTGGGACGTCGCCGCACAGGTGCGTCCGGCAACCCGCACGGCCATCGCCATCGGCGAACGACGCGACCACGCTGATGGCGATCATGGGCCGAGCGCCCGCTGCGCAGCAGCCGGACACGCTGGTTTACTCTAGCGATCCAATCCACGCAGGTGCCACGCCATGGATCGCAATTCAATCGCGCAACGGTTGCAGGAGTTGAAGGACGAGCGCCGCGCGGGTGGCGTGCAGCTGCAGCAGCTGGATGCCCGCAAGATCAATCTGCAGCAGACGCTGACGCGGATCGATGGCGCGATCCAGATGTTGGAGGAGCTTTTGCGCGAGCAGGAGGAGCCGCCGGCTTCGGCGTAGCGGCCTTCGCCGCAGTCGTGTTGCGAGGGGTGCCGATCTCTCCCGGCGAGGCGTGCGGCGCTGTGCGCATGCGTGCGTGCGACGATCGCGTGTTCCGGGATGCGGATCGCGTCGCGCCGTGCCGATCGCTGCATCGAATGGGGCGTCCAGACAAAAAAGACCGGCGGGCATCGCTGCCCGCCGGTCCGTTGCCATCCTGGCGTGAAGCCTTACTGCACGCAGTTGGTGATCGTCGACTGCACCGAGGTACGGAACGTGGCGACGCCGTCCAGGTAAGCGAAGCCGTTCGGCAGCACCGGGCGCGTGGTGGTGTTGTAGAACTGGCCGTACAGGTCCTTCAGCGCCTGGATGTGCGCAGCGCTGCCGTTGCCGTTGACGTAGCCGGCCAGGTAGGTGATCGCGGCGATCGGGTACGCATTGGCGATCGCTGCCGAGGGGCTGACCAGGCGCACGCAGTTCTTGACCGCGGTCGAGCCGCTGCCCGGAACCAGGTTGACGGTGGCGCCGTCGAGCACGCGACCGGCCAGCAACCCGGTGGTCGGGTTGATGCTGATCGGGGTCGGCACGCCGGACGCGTTCTTGCCGAACAGCGCCGGGTCGAAACCGTTGACCGTGGCGTAGTCGGCTGCCTGGGCGACCACTTCGCCGATATCGGCATAGCCCAGCGCATCGGCGTTGGCGGTGCTCAGTACCGCCGCGACCACGCCGGCGTTGCCGCTGGCGCTGACGCCGCGCGTGCCATAGACGGCGCTCGCGCCGCCCGGCAGGGCAGCCGTGAAGCTCTGGTTCGGGGTGAAGACGAAGCCGGACGGCACGTTGGCGGTGCCGTTGCAGCGCGCCGCCAGGAAGCTGGTGAAGGCGAAGCTGGTGCCGCTGCCGTCGGTGCGGTAGACGATCTTGATCGGACCGGTGGAACCGGTCACGCCCGGGATCGACGACCAGTTGCTGACCTGGCCGGAATAGATCTGGCAGACCTGAGCGGTGGTCAGCGCGACGTTGTCGACCGAATCGTTGTGCGGCAGGGCGATGGCGCCGGCGATGGTCGGGATCTGCACCAGGCCCACGCGCGCCGCGGCGTTGGCACCGCCCAGGAACGTGGTGTAGTCGTTGGTGCTCAGCGGCGAGTCGGTGCCGATGAAGTCCGGGGTGTTGCTGGCGCTGGTCGGCGCGCTGAAGCCCACCGGGGTGGCGCTGAAGTCGCGGCAGCTCTGGTTGGCGATCGCGCCGTTGAGCGCGGTCTTGCCCAGGCCGCTGCCGGTCTGGCAGTACGACACGTTGTTGGTGGTGTTGGTCTTGTAGGTGCCGAACACCGAGCCGGCGGCGATGCCGGAGACGGTGAAGCCGGTGCCGGGGGTGTTGCCGGCATTGGTGGACAGGCGCGCATCCGGGTTGGGGGTCAGGTAGCCGGTGCCGACGTACGGCTGCGCCGGGAAGGTGGCGCCGCCGCCGTACAGGTTCTCGGCCGCCATGGCCGAACCGCTGGACAGGGCCGCGACCGCAACGGCGATCGCGCTGAAACGGGAAATATTGAGGTTGAGCACTTGCTTCTCTCCTTGGTGAGAAAACGACGGATAGGATCCGGGGAATTTCTTGACCTGTAGCGTGCTTGCGCCACAGTGGTGGCGCAGGAGAAAGGTTGCGCTCGAACAATGATATTGAAGAGACATTCGCAGGTACTTTTCTTTACCTGTGATGCGTAGCTTGAAACAAAGTATTTTTGGCAGCCGTTGACATAATGTGTGCACGGCAAAATAACGATTCTTCACCCGGCGGCGCCTGCCGTATTTTCCGTTGTCTACATAATGCGACGGAGATTATCGGTTCGGACATGGGCCGGCTGCGGATCCGGCCCATGTCGTCGCAATGTCATGGGCCGGGCTGGCAGCGCGGGTCGTCCATAGCGCAATCGCCGAGACCGATGACCTGCACGGTGATGACCGACGGCGCCTCGCGCGGCGGGGTGTTGCCGCGCGAGGCCATGTCGCCGACCGCGTCGGATACCGCGGCCGCGGCGTTGGATGCCGCGCTCAGCGCGCCGCCATCGACGCTGCGTGCGCTGCCGACGCCGACCGTATCGCCCTGCACCTGGATGTTGTCGGCATTGGCCACGAACTGCGACGCCACGATCAGGTTGCCGCTGACGCGAATGCCGGCGTCGCCCGCATCCACCGTGCCGCGCGGCGCGACCAGCACCACGTCGCCCTGCGGATCGGCCGCTTCCACGCGCAAGGTGGCGATGCCGGCACCGCTGACCTGGCCGCGCGCGTTGAGGGTGCAGTAGTAGTCCAGGTCGCACTGATAGCTGACTCGCGACTTCTCCGAACTGGTCTTGGCGCCCTTGCCGGCGTTGATGTCGCCGTTGGAGCTCCACATCGCCAGGTCGCCGCCGCGCTGGGTGAAGATGCGGCTCTGCGCGAGCAGCACGCTGGCATCGGTGAACACGCCGATGTCGCCTTGGCCCAGCGCCAGGATGCCCTGCTGGGCCGGGCCGATCAGCACGTTGCCCTGCGTATCGAACACCGCTGGCGGCGCCAGCGCGCTGCCCACCTGCATGCCGCCGCCCGGCCCGAGCACGCGGATATCGCCGCCGTTCCCGGTCTGCAGGGTCGAGCCGCGCATGTCCAGGGCGCCGGTGCTCACCCGCGTCGCCGCGCCGTTGGCACCGCCTTGCAGATTGTTGGCGGTATAGCCCAGTCGCGCCGGATACAGGGTTTCGATCGCCTGGTAGCCGCGTGCGTATTGCTGGTAGTCGGCACTGGCGGGGTCGGCGTAGCCTTCGCCGACCTGCTTGAGCACGTCCAGGAACACGCGTTCAACCAGCAGGCGCCGATCCTCGCCAGGCAGTTGCTGGAACGCGGCCCATGCCTGTGCGACCGGCAGTTCGCTCAGGGGTGCCAGGCCAGCCCGCTCGCGTGCGTCGTTGCGCCGCTGCAGCACGAACTCCGCCAACCAGCGGCGGTAAGCGTCCTGGCTTTGCGCGCCGGCCGGATCCAGGTACAGCGCCGCGAACGCATCGGCGGCGTCGCCAGGGGCCACGCCGAAGCGTGCGACCAGCGTGGCGCCGGCCGTGGGCAAGCCGGGATTGTTGCTGTTGCCGATGGTGCGGATGCCGCCGTCCAGGGCATCGATGTTCCTTCCTCGTGTGGCGGCCAACGCCTCGTTGGCCGAGGTCAGCGGCCCCAGGTTGCGACCGGCCTGCACTTCGAAAGTGCCTGGCCCGCCCAGTTCCAGCCATCCCCAGCGCGCGACGTAGCCGGGATCCAGCGGCGCGCCCTGGATCGGCGTGTAGTACAGGTCGCGTCCGGCCACCACCCGGGTGACGTCGCCGGCCCGGTAGTTCTGCGCACGCAGGTCGAGGTTGACGATATCGCGCCCGGCGCGGATGCGTGCCGGCTTGGGCAGATCGAGCGTCAGCGGATTGAGCCGATAGCCATCGGCGGCGAAGCCGCTGACGATGTCGCCGTCCAGGCTGTACAGCAGCGCCGGTGCACTGTCGTTGCGATGCAGGTTCAACAACTGGTTGCGGTCGGGCACGCTCAGGTCGTTGCCCGCATAGGCGCCGGGTGCATCGAGCATCCACAGCGAGGTGCCGGGCAGCACGCTGTCGTTGAACAGCGCGATGTCGTCGCGTGCGAGCAACGCCAACTGTCCGCTGGCCGACGGGAACAGGCGTGCGGCGCCTTCGACCTGGACGGCGCCATGCTGCGCGATCGCTTCCAGCCGCGCCGGCAGCACGTTGTCGAACACCTGCTGGCTCAGCGAGACGCTGTCGGGCAACGGACGGTTGTTGTCGCGCTCGCCGAAACCGAACAGCAGGCCCGGCAGTTTCAGCGTCTTCAGCCGGATGTCGCCGTCCAGCGCGGCGATCTGCACGCTGGAGTCGGTGCTGTAGTCCTGGCTGATGCGGTCGGTTGCCAGCAGCGCGGGAATGCCGCCTTCGTTGGGAATCACGTAGGTCGGGTTGACGATCGCGCCGATCGCCGCGTCGCCGCGCGTCTGGATCGACCACTGCGCATCCTGCAACGCGAAGACCGGATCCACCGCGCTTTCGACCTGACGCAGTTGGCCGCCACCGTCGTATCCCTGCGCCTGCAGATCGAAGGCACTGCCGAGGCGCCCGCCGGCGCGCAGATGGCCTTCGCCGGCGGCGACGAAATAGTCGCCGCCAAGCACATCGCGTCCGGCATTCACGCTCAGGTTGCCGCCGCCGAAGACGCGGCGGCCCTGCTCGCCTTCGATGTAGTTGGTCGGCAGCGATACCGACAGTTCGCGGATATCGCGTCCGGCATCCACGGCGACGTCGCCGCCGCTGCTCATCACGCCCTGGGCGAAGCCGCCGTAGTTGATCTGCGCGGCGATCGAGGTAAGGCCGTCGGTCCCCAGCGGATTGCCCAGTTGCATCCACGGCCACCAGTACTGGCCGACGTAGTTGCCGACCACGCCGCTGCGGCTGCCGTCGGTGTCCACGATCTGCCGGTTGCCGACGATGTCGCGGTTGGCCTGCAGGCTCAGGTCGCCGCCGGCCTCGGCGTTGGCCTGGGCGCCGATCACCACGTCGGCGGCGCGGCTGCCCACGCTGCTGCGCGCCACGTAGGTGTCGGTGCCGATCGCGCTGCCGTCCACCGGGCGTCCAGCGGTGTAGATGCTGGCCGGTGCATCGGTGTCGGCGAAGTGCAGGTCGCGGGCGGCGGCGATCTGGATGCTGCCGGTGCCGGTGCGCAGCACGGTCGGCAGCAACACGTCCTTCTGCCCTTCCTGCTGGTAGCGCTGGTGACCGTCGAGCACCACGTCGGCGTCGGCGTCCTGGCGCAGCGCGTCGGGACGCACGCTGGCGAAATCGGCGCCGGCCACGACGCGGTAGCGGCTGCTGTCGCCGCCGATCAGGCTGGCGGTGGCCAGCGGCAGCGGGTTGCTGCGGCTAGCCTGCAGCGAGGACGGGGTGTTGTGGGTGTCGGCAGGCAGCAGCGCGCCGACCACGGGCAGCGACGGGGCGACGTAGGCCGGCAGCGCGCCGAAGCCGGTCTGGCCCCAGAACGCGTACAGGTCCAGCACGTAGCGCTCGTAGCTGGCCAGGTAGCCGGGATAGTCGGCCGGCGCGGTCGGCGACGGCGGCGGCGCTGGCTGGCCGGGGAATTGTTCCACCACGCTGCCGAGTTCGGGCGCGTACTGCAACAGGAAGCCGTCGAGCATGTTGATCGGGGTTTCCGGCGTGGCGCCCATGTCCGGCTGCGTCTTCTGGAACATCGCCAGCAACTGCAGGTACTGCCCGTAGTACTGCTGGGCCTGTGCGTCGTCGCCGTTCTGCGCAGACGGCATGGGGACGAGCGTATCGATGCTCACGCCGAATCCCAAATACAGTTCGCTCAGCCCCTGGTACTGGCCGGCAGCATCGTCGTAGCTGGCCTGCGGGCCGCCGCTGCCGAACGGATTGCGCAGCTGATAGAAGCCGTCGCTGAGGCTGGCCTTGATCGTCACTTCCTGTGCCGCACGCAGGGTCAGCACCGGCGCCGCGCCGTTGTAGCGGAAATCCAGCGCATCGCGCGTGGCGCCCGAACCCAGGTTCCAGCTGGTCAGCACGCTGATCGCACCGCCGTTGATCGCCGGGTCCGGGTTGCGCAGCTCGATGCCCGGCCGTGCGCGGAAGTTGGCGATGCCGGCGAAGCGTCCGGCGAAGGCGAAGCCGGGTTGCTGCACGAAGCCCATCAGCGTGCCCGGGGCGGCGCTGGCATCGTCGCGGTAACCGTAGAACTGGCGATGCGCGGCATTGGCCGCGTCCGGTGTGAACAGGTGGCGGCTCAGATAGTCGGCCAACTGTGCCGGCGTGGACGGCGCGGCCACGGCGTTGCCGGCAGTGTCGGTCCAGCTGCCGGGCAGCAGCTGGCCCTGCGCGTCGTACCAGCCGGCCGGATCGACGATGCCGTCGAAATGCTGGGTCGGGTCGCTGCTGGCATCGGTGGTGCTCCACACCGCATAGGCTTCCAGGCCCACTTCGCGGGCGCCGGCGATGCGCGCGCCGTCGGCGATGGTCACGTTGACCTCGCCGTCGGCCAGCAGCGGCGCACGCAATTGCACGCTGCCGCCGGACAGGCCGCCGGCGCTGCCGCCGGAGACGTCGAGCAGCGCGCCGGCGCCGATCGCGATGGTGCCGGCCGCCGCGGCCTGCACGTTCTGGTAGCCGTAGTCGGCGTTGAGCGTGCCGTCCTCGCGGCCGCTGCTGCCGAGCACGATGGTGCCGCCGCGCCGATCGGCGGCGCTGCCGCGCGCCAGCAACCGGCCGTTGACCGCCACACCATGGCGGCCCCACAGCGCGATGTCGCCGCCCTGGCTACCGGAGGCGTCGATCAGCCCGTCGATGCGCACGTTGCCGTTGCCGGCGTCGCGCAGCAGCGCATCGGCGCCGCCATCGGCGGTCAGGCTGACGCGCTGCGCCTGCAGCGAACGGCCGGCGGACAGGGTCAGATTGCCGCTGCGCGCATGGATGTCGATGGCGCCGTCGATGCCGCTGGCGGCCAGTTGCGGCGCCAATGCGTCGAGGTCGACCGCGGCGCCCGAATCCAGCGCGAAACGGCCGCCGCGGCCGCTGCCGGCGGCGCCGTCGAGCGTGCCCAGCAGGCGCGCGGCGCCCAATGGCGTGGCGATGTCGAGCGAACCGGCATCGGCGCTGCCGGCGGCGGAGAAATCCAGCAGGGTGGACGTGGCGGCATTCACTCCGCCGCGGTCGGCCCGCAGTGCGATATCGCCGCCGGCGGTGTAGGTCGGCGTATCGAAGAAGACCTGGGTGGTGCCGGACACGTCGATGCTGGCGCCGGAATCCAGACGCAGGTCGCCGCTGGTGGCATGCACGTCGACGTTGCCGGAGCGCGCGCGGATCGCGCCGTTGCCGTCGATGCTGCCGCCGACCAGGCCGATGCTGCCGCCAAGCGGTGTGGCCGTGCTCGCGGTGCCGCCGTTGCGCTGCAGGTGCAGCGCGCCCTGGGTGACCAGGCGATTGTCGGCACCAGCGTCGGCCACCAGCACGGGCGCACGCAGCGTCACCTCGCGCGTACCGAAGTCGAACTGGCCATGCCCGCGCACGAACAGCGCCTGCTCGGCATCGACCGCGACCGCACCGAAGCCGGCCAGCTGCTTGTCGCCGCTGCCGAACGCCACCTCGCGTCCCTGCAGCTGCAGCAGTCCGCTGCCGCTGCCGCTGTCGGCAGCGGCGCTGGTGCCGATCTCGTTGGACAGGGTCAGCTGGTCGGCGCGCAGCCGCACCGTGCTGCCGTCGCCGACGAAGCGCGCGGCGCTCAAGGTCAGCGCGTTGTCCACGCTCAATTCCAGGCCGCTGGCGAAGCTCATGTCGCCGTAGCTGCGCAGGCTGACCCGCTTGGCGTCGGCGAGCTGCGCCAGGCTGGCCGCGCCGATCACCAGGCCGTCGGCATCGGTCGCCGCCGCGCCCGCGTCCAGGCGCACCTGGCCGGCGCTGGCGGTGATCGCATCGGCTTGCAGGCGGGCGCCGGCGGCGACCTGGGTGTCGCCGGTGGAATCCAGGTTCAGCGAGGCGCCGCCGAGCAGCTGCGCCCCGTTGCCGACACGCAGCCGGCCCTGCGCCAGCGCTGCGCCAGGAACGTTGCGGCGTTGCAGGGCTGCATCGCCGTAGCTGGACAGGCGCAGCAGCGCGCCGTCGCCGCTGGTCCCGGCTGGATCGCTGTCGCCGATCAGCAGCGTGCTGGAGCTGCGCGTGCCGCTGCCGCCCTGGGCCTGCAGCACGCCGCCGTCGGCGACCTGTACGCCGCCATCCGCATTGGCCCCGGCCACCAGGATCAGTTCCGGCGCGCGCAGCGGATCGCGCGCATCGTTGTTCACCAGCACGTGTTCGGCGCCGACGTGCAGCAGTGTGCCGGCGGCGGTCTGCTCGCGGGTGCCGCCCAGCAGCAGGCTGCCGGCGTTGAGCGTATTGAGCGCGGCGACATCAACGCTGACGTAGCCGTCCAGCGCCGCCTGGCCCTGGCCGCGGACCTGCAGCGCGCGTGCGGTGATGTCGACCTGTGCGGCGGCGCCGCCGTTGGCCGCGGCGGTGGCGAGGGTGGCGCCCAGCTGCAGGCGCTGGTCCGCCGACAGCACCAGTTGCCCGCCGTCGCGCGGCAGCTGCGGCGTGGCGTTGCCCTGGCGCGTGGCCAGGCCGGCGAAGAAGCTGTTGGCGCCGGTCAGGGTGTATTCGGAGTACTGGCCCCAGGTCGCCCGCGATTGCACCTCGAACAGGCTGCTGCGCGCGTCGCGTGCGCCGCTGAGGGTATCGACGTAGTGGCCGGCGACCATCGCGGTGCCGTCGGGCGCGATCTGGTTCTGCGCCGCGGTCGCGTCCTGGCTGCCGCTGCGCGCCACGACGCGATAGGCGCCGGGCAGGGTGGCGTACTTGGCCGGCAGCAGCGTGTAGACGCCGTCGGCAAGGCCCGGCACGCCGCTCAACTGCACCGCGCGTCCCAGCGCCGGCGCCGCGTCACCCTGCTCGAACAGCGCGTCGGTCGCTGCGACCGGCGTCTGCAGGCCGGGAACGATCGCATAGACCTCGCGTGCGTCCGCATACAGCGGCACCTGCTGTGCGCTGCCGCTGGCGTAGCTGGTGTTGTAGCGCGACAGCACGTCGCGGCTGCCGCCGGTGCCGGGGACCCATTCGACCGCCTGCAGGTCGCCGCCGCCGGACAGGTCGATCTGCGCGCCCGCGCCCAGTTCCACGTCCGCGGCCTGCAGCCGGATCTGCTTCTGCGGCGGCGCGGCGAGGTCGGCGTTGCTGGCCTGGGGGTTGACGTCGTAGCGCCACTGGCTGCCGTCGACGGTGCTGCCGTAGGGCAGCACCGCCCCTTGCAGCGACACCGAGGTGACGCTGCCCGCGCCCAGGCTCACGCGGCGCGTGGGCGTCAGGGTGCGCGTGCCGAACAGCGCGCGTGCGGTGGCGTCCTCGCCGGCGGCGCCGACGCCGAGCAGCAGGCGTCCGCCTGGGGCGCGCACGGTGCCGTGCTGTTCGATCTCGGTGGCGTCCAGCGCCAGCGTGCCGCCCGCCGACAGCGGCAGCGCCGCATCGCCGCCGTGGTCGGCGATGTCGATGCGGGTGTCGGCACGCACCCCGGTCTGCGGATCGAGCGCGCCCAGTGCGCGGATCAGGAAGGTCTCGCCGCTGGCCGGGTACAACTGCGCGGCGCGGAATTCCAGGTCGCCGGCAGTGAGCAGTTCGCCGGCGCGCGGCAGTGGCGTGGTGGTGCCTTGGAAGGCGTAGGCCGCGGGCGTATGCAGGCGCAGGTCGCCCTGGCTATGGAATTGCGCCAGGCCCACGCCATTCAGCGCGAACTGGCCGCCCAGGTCGATGTGCTGGGCCTCGACCGTCAACCTGGCGGCGCCGGGCGCCGGCGGTTCGACCAGGGTCGCATCGGCGGTGGCCGGACGCCAGCCGTTGAGGCCGACATAGGCGGCCGACAGCGTCACCTGACCGCTGTCGGCGAGCGCGCCGAAGCTGCCGGCCTGCGGCGCCAGCAGCGCATAGGACGGGGCGTTGAACACCAGCGCACGCGCCAGCGACAGGTCCACATCGCCGCTGAAGCCGATCGGGACCAGCGGCGGGGTGGCGTCGCTGCCGCTGGGGTTCTGCACGCCGGCGTAGAGGGTCTGGACGCCGCTGTCGGCCAGCCGGTCGGCGGCGAAGTACAGCAGCCCCGACGGCGCGGCCAACGCCGGTTCCAGCGCCTGGCCCGGCTGTGCGCTGGCCGGCAGATGGCTGTCGCTCTGGGTGAAGATCAGGCCCTTGGCGGCGAATCCGTTCGGAGTGCGACTGCCGACCTGGCTGAGGGGCAGCAGCGCGAGGGTGCCGCCCTGCGCCTGCGCGGCACCGCCGTGGGCCTGGATGCGGCCGTCGAAGAACAGCCCGGCGCTGGCCGCCAGGGTCAGGCGCCCGCCGTCGCTCCACACGGTCTGTGCTTGCAGGCTCGGCGTGGCGCCGCCGAACAGGCCGGCGCCGGTGGGCAGGTCGAACACCGCCGAGGCGCCGGAAAGATCCAGTTGCGCGCCGGCCTCCACGACCACGTAGCCGCCGTCGTTGCTGAGGGTGACGGTGCCGCCGTCGAGCACGCGCCCGCCGCGCGTCGCCACTGGTCCGCGTTCGCTGGGGTGCAGCGTGGGCGCTGGATCGGACAGGACGATACCGGACACGTCCACGCGGCTGTCCGCGCCCAGCCATACCGACTTGCCGGCATCGGCGTAGGCGCGGCCGTTGTCGCCGCCGGGTGGCGGGGCCAGCCCCGACTGCTGGGTGGTATCGCCGGACAGCACGACCTCGCCACCGTGCGCGCTGATCTGGCCGAAGACGTTGACCTGCCCGCGCGAGCCCAGCCGTACCGCCGCACCCGGATCCAGCGTCAGCTGCGCGCCTTGCGCCAGTTCCAGCGTGCCCGAGGCGGCGCTGTGGACGGGATTGCCGGCAACGCGGCCGAGATAGTCGCCGGCGCGCAGGGCGAAGTCGGTGGCCGGCCGGTAGAACGGATTCAGCTGGCCCAGGCGCACGTAGCCGTTGCCGCCGTCGCGCAGTCCGGCCAGCACGTCGGTGCCGCTGGATGCGGCGCGCAGCGCCTGCACGTCGGGCAGCAGGTTGCGCTGGCTGACGCGCACCTGGGTGCCGGCGGCGATGCCGGCGTCGCGTTCGGCGGCCAGGTCGTAGCTGCCGAACCCGTGCGCGGCGAAGAACGCCGGGTCCAGTTGCAGGATGCGCGCATCGGCCGGCGCGTCGCCGCCGATCTGCACGCCCAGCGCGCGCAGCGTCAGCGTGCCGCCGCCGGCGAAGCTGTCGGCCTGCAGGCTGGCCGGGTCGAACTGAAGGCGTCCGGCGCCGTCGGCCGGCGTCAGGTCCACTACGTAGGTCGGGTCGGCGGTGCTGTCATTGGATGGGCGCAGGTAGGTCTGCAGGCCGATGTCGCCACCGCGGCCCAGCGGGCGCCCGTCGCGCATCACGAGTTCGCCGTCGACATCGACGTAGCCGCCGCTGTTGGCGCGCAGCGACGCACCCGCTGCGATCAGGATCGAACCGGTGCTGTCGCGCCGGCTGCCGTCGGCGCCGGTTTCCACGCGTTGCTGGGTCTGCAGCGACAGCGTGCCGCCGTCGATGAAGGCCTGGCCTTGCGGGGTCTGGGTCAGGCGGCGGTCGTCGTTGACCCACCGTCCGCTTACGTCCAGCAGCGCGCCGCCGCCGACCAGCAGGTCGCCGCGACCGAACGCCAGCAGCGCGTCCTGGCCGGGAGCGGCTATCCGCAGGTCGCCTCCCCTGCTGTCCAACGCGATATCGCCAGCGCGCGCGATCAGCGTGCCTTGCACGTCGACGCGTCCGCCATCGAGCGTGATGCTGCCGCCATCGGCGACCTGCAGGCGCGCGTCCGCGGCGACCTCGATGACGCCGTTGGCGGTCTTTACGCCGACCGAGGCCAGGCCGGCCTCCTGCACCCAGCGCGCGGACAACTGCGACCAGTAACCGGGATGGCGCGGATCCTGTGGCGCCAGGCCGGCGTCGGCCAATTCCTCCGCCGACGTGTCCAGGTCCGGCCCGGCGGTCACCGGGGTATCGGCAACGATCTGCCAGCTGCGCCCATCGCCGCCGTCGAGGTGCAACGCGCCGCCGCGTGCCGGCGTGGCGGACAGCAGCTGGTAGCGGCCGGACACCGCCTGCGCCGACAGCGCGCCGCCGAGCACCAGCGCGCCCAGCGTCTCGCGGCCCTGCACGTTGTCGTAGTGGCGGTCCAGCGTGATGTTCAGGCTGCCCGCGTCACCGCCTTCCAGGTAGTCGCTCTCGTAGTAGCGGCGGCTGCCGAGCAGGGGATTGCTGTAGCGCTCGGTCACGCCCCAGCGCGCGTGGTGGTGGGTTTGATCGCCGGCGATGCCCACGTAGGTCAGCGACGGATCGGCGCTGGCCAGGTCGTACAGACGGCCGTTGCTGCCGAGCAGCCGCGGCGTCTCCACCATGCCGCCGCGCACGTGCAGGTAGCCGCCGTCCAGGTCCAGCCGTGCACCCGGATTGAGCACCACGTCGCTACCGCTGAGGTTGATCGTGCCGCCGTCCAGCAGCATGTCGTCGATCGTGCGCGGCACCTGGTCGACATAGCCCTGCGCGTTGAGCAGCGGGCTGCCGACCCAGGTCACGCCGTCGGCGCGGGTGCCGCTGGCGCGACGGTCGAACTGCAGCGCCTGGCGGGCCAATGCACCGTCGCGCTGCAGCGGCGAGTCGGCCAGTTCGTTCTGGCCCACGCGCGGGATCTTGACCAGGTTGCTGGACATGTCGCGCTGCACGTCGGCCAGGCCGGACACGCTCAACTGCGCGCCGTCTTCCACCAGGATGCGGTCGTTGAGCAGCATGCGGCCACGGTCGGGCGCATCGTTACGGCTCAGCCCGGTCACGTTCATCGTCGCGCCCGGCGCCAGCACCTGCGTATCGGTGCCGATCCGCACCTGCGCGCCGGCCAGGGTCAGCGATGGCGCGACGAAGGCCTGGTCGGCGCTGGCGCCGGAGGTGGTGGTCTCGCCGTCGCGTTCGGGCAGCACCGCGGTGAGCGCGCCGGCCGCCAGCTCCAGGCGCCCGCCCAGATAGGGCGTCGCGCCGTCGTTGCCGGTGTAGTTGCCGTTCTGGTCGATCGCCAGCAGCGATACGTTGCCCGGACGGCTGATGCTGGTGGTGGCGCTGACCACGCCGCGCTGGCGCACGTCGTAGCCGACCAAGGTCGCATCGCCGCGGCTTGCGGCGACCACGCCGCTATTGTCCAGTGAGCCGATCTGGCCCATTGCCGCGCCGGGCAGCGAGAAACCGCTGAAGCCCACCGGCAGCACGTTGCCGGCGGCGCTGGGCAACGCCGTGCTCTGCCGCAGCCCCAGCACCGCCGCCAGCATCACCTGCCCGTCCTGCGCGGTCACCGTGCCGGCGTTGCCGACGTTCGGCGCGGCGATCAGGGTGTAGCCCTGGCTGCCGCTGGCGATGCGCGCGCCGCTGTCGATCCGGATGTCGCCAGGCGGTTGCCCGGCGGCCATGCCGTCCAGTCCGGTCAGCACCACGCCGCTCTGGCCGGCGACGCCGAACAGGCCGCGGGCGAGGAAGGTCTGGTCGCTGAGCGCGCGGTTGGCGTCGAACAGGTCCAGCGAGGACACCAGCAGCGAATGCGCGTTGACCTGGCTGGCGCCGCCGAACAGCACGCCGTTGCGGTTGAGCAGGTACACCTGGCCCGGCGCCTGGATGCTGCCCAGGATCTTGCTCGGCGCCGCGCTCGGGTCGTTGACCCGGTTCAGCGCGATCCACTGCGCCGCGTCGCTGCCGCCGGCGGACTGGTCGAACTGCAGGCGGGTGCGGCTGCCGACGTTGAACGTTTCCCAGTTGAGGATCGCCTTCTTCTGGGTCTGCTGGATGGTGACCTGGGTGTCGCCGCCGACCACCTGCTGGGTCGGCGCGCGCGCGCCCAGCCAGACGTTGCGCTGGCCAAGGCGCGGGTCGTCGCTGCGCACCGTGCCCGGATCGATGATCGCGCCGTCAGGCAGTTGCAGGCCGCCCTTGCCGAGGCCGTCCGGCACCATGCCGGCCTGCGATGCCTGCGCCGCGGCGCGCGCGGCGGCCTGCATCGCGTCCAGGCTCTGCCGGGCCTGCGCGGCGCGCTGGAAGGCCTGCAGCGATTTCTGCGCCAGGGCGCTGGCCGCCGCCGACTGCAATCCCTGTTGCTGCGCGGCCGCCGCTGCCTGCGCGCCCGGATCGGCGCCACGGCGCACGAACGGGCTGGTCTGCGCCTGGCTGCGGCCGACCAGGGCGGCCGAGATCGCCAGGCTCAGCACCAGCAGGCGAAGGGGGCGGCGGGAGCGGTTGCGGCGGCGGTTGCGGGGCATGGCGGCGATCTCGGTAGCGGCGCGTCAGCGCGCCGGAGCGAACGGAGTGGGGAGGTACTGCGGCTGCGGGCGCTGCGGGGTCAGCGAACGCCCGTAGGCGTTGCCGTAGCGCTGGCGCAGCGCGGCCGGCGTGGGCTGTCCGCGTTGCAGCGGATCCAGCGCGGTGGCGGCCGCGGCCAGCGGCGGGGCGCTCAGGCGGGCGTTGGCGGCGGCCTCGCGCAACGCCTGGTTGAGGCAGTCCAGATGGCCGGCGACGTCCTCGCCGATCCGCACCTGCACGCACGGCGCGGTCGCCGGCGGCGGCGCTGGCGGCGTGGCGAGCGCGGTGTCCGTGCCGAGCGGCGGCGCGGCCAGCGCCAGCCACGCCAGCGCGACGCCGGCGCGGTTCATTGCGCAGCGTCCTGCGGCGTGGTGGCCACAGCCGCGGTGGTGGAGCAGGCCTGGGTCTGCGCGTGCTGCTCGGCCAGGCGGTCTTCCAGCGCACGCACGCGGTTCTCGCGCGTCACCCTGGCCATGCCGAACAGCTCGCGGCCGTGGCTGCGCACGAAGCGCACGAAGGCCGGATCGCGGTACAGCGCGGCCAGTTCGCGCGCGGTGGCGTACAACGCGTCGCTGCCGGTGGCGCATTGCGCCATCCGCGCGCGCTGGCGCTGCAGTTCCGCGTCCAGCGTCGCCCGTGCCTGCGCCTGCTGGGTTGCGGCCTGCGCGGCGTTGACCTGCGCCTGCTGCTGTTCGCGTCGCTGCGCGAGCGCGGCGTCGCGTTCGCGCTGCGCCTGCAGCAGCTGCCGCTGCAACGCGGCCTCGCGGCCGGGATCGGCGCTTGCGGCACGCGGCGCTGGCGCGGCACGCAGCGCGTCGCGCTCGCGTTCGGCGGCGGCGGTCGCCAGCTGCTGCTGGACCAGCGCGGCCTCGGCCTGGCGCAGCCGCGCGCCGGTGTCGCGCAGCGCTTCGCGCAGCCGCGTCTCGGTGCTGTCCTGCGCGTGCAGCGGGGCGATGGCGAGCAGCGTCGCGGCGAGCATGCCGCAGGCCAGGCGGGAGGGAAGGCGGCGCATGCTCAGAACTCCGTGCCGAGGTCGAGCTGCAGCAGGTCCACCGCGAACGGCGCGCCGGAGATCTCGTTGGCGCTGAGCCAGCGCAGGCCGACCCAGGTGTTGCGCGCCAGCGCGTAGTTGCCGCCGACGATGAAGCCGCGCGCATTGGTGCCGCCGAGATGGAAATCCGAATCGGTGAAGCCGTCCGGCACCGCGTCCGATTCCAGGTACTTGTAGCCGACGTTGACGTTCCAGTCGCCCGGTTGCACCGGCTTGGGCTGGCCGACGGTGAAATTGAGGTAGTAGCCCATGTCGCCGCCGTCGAACACGCCCTGGTCGCCGAGGTTGTTGACCGGAACCAGCGAGCGCACGCGCGTGGCGTTGTAGCGGGTGTTCTTGACCACGTCGGCCTCGAGCAGCATCGTCACCGGTGCGAACTGGTCCAGCTGCAGCTGCGCGTGCAGGTCGGCGACGCCGAACTTGCTGGCGTAGCCGTAGTACTGCAGCTGCGGGCCATTGGGATTGGCCGGATCGGCGACGATGTCGCGCAGCGCGAACAGGGTATTGCCGAACTGCTGGAACTGCGGCCGCGAACCATCGGTGTCGCAGCTGTCGGCCGAGGTCGGCGCCAGGCACGGCGACGAGCGCTTGCCCTCGAACTGGTCGTACTGGAAGTAGCCCAGGCCCACGCGCAGCGCCATGTCGTCGGCGAAGCGCCAGCGCGCGCCCAGCTGCGCGCCGTACATCCACTTGTCGCGGCTGCGGGTCTTGCTGGTGCTGGTGGAGCCGAAATCGAACTCGGTGTTGTAGACCGGGAACAGGCCGGCGCTGATCCACGGCGCGAAGTCGGCATCGTCGTCGTCGGCGGCCAGGTCGTAGCGCGCGGCGACGCCGTCGAAGTTCAGGTCGTTGTCGAACACCAGTTCGCTGCTCCAGAACGGATTGGCGAAGCGGCCGAAGGTCAGGGTCAACGCGTCGATCGGGGTCAGCTGCAGCGCGGCGCGGTCCAGCCATAGCGAGTACTTGGACAGGTTGCCGCCGCCGCCCAGGGTCTGGTTGGTGGACACCGGGCTGCGGTCGCTGCCGGTGGCCAGGCGCAGGTCGGCCTGCACCCAGTCGGCGATCTGCGCGCTCACCCCGAGCCGCGCACGCACGCGCATGCGGCTGCGGTTGCGCGTGGTGTTGACGAACGGCGCGTTGTTGGCGCCGACCACGTCGAAGCCGGAGCCGGCGTTGATGTCGCCGAAGTCGGGGAAGAACGCGTAGTTGTCGTCGGCGTTGAACACGCCTTCGCCGCGTACGCGCAGATCGCCGTACACGCGCACGCGCTGGGTCCATTCCGGCAGCGCGCCGGGCGTGGCCCAGCCTTCGGACTTGGCCTGCGCGGTGACTTCGGCGCGCAGTTCGTCCTTGATCTGCTGGCGCACCGGCTCGGGCACGTACTGCACCACCACCGCGCCGGGCTGGGTCTGGTACGGCGCCGCGCCGGCCGCCGCCGGGGCCGGCGCAGCAGCGGCCGTGGCGGAGGCTTCGCGGATCAGGTCGTCGGCCTGGGCGCGGGTCATCACGCCCTTGGCGACCAGCAGGTCGATCAGCCGCAGCGTGACCTGCGGGTTGATCTGCGCCGGATCGATCGCGGTCGCGGCGGACTGGGCCATGGCCGCGCCCGGTGCCAGCAGCAGCGCCAGCAGGGCCAGGCGCAACCGGGACGGACGGTGGAGAGGAAACGGAATGCTCATGCTGGGGTCCTTGGTACGAAACGCGGCGTCAGCCCGGCGCCAGGGCGCCGATGCGCAACTGGATGGGTTGGGGAAGGGAAGCGGGCGGCGGTTGCGGCAGCGGCTGGTCCTGCAGCGCGCGCACGATCGCCGCGTCCAGTTCCGGCTTGCCGGCCGAGCTCAGGATCTGCAGGCGGCCGATGCTGCCGTCTGGGTTCAGCCATAGCGCCACGGTCGCGCTGTAGCGGCCCTTGCGGGTGCGCTCGTCGCGCTGCAACAGCTGTTGCACCGCGCGCTGCACGCTGGCCGCATAGCTGCCGAACGGGCTGCCGCCACCGCCCTTGCCGCCGATGCGGGTGCCGCCGCCATCGCCGGCCTGCAGGCCGAAGGCGTTGTCGCCGGGGCCGGCCGGCGCGGTCAGCGGATCGCCCGGCGGCGTCGCTTCGGCGTCCGGCTTCGGTTGCGGGGTCGGCTCGGCGGCCTGCATCGGCTGCGGCTGCTCCTGCGGCTTGGGCGGCTCCGGATCGGGTTTGGGCGGCGGCGGAGGCGGTGGCGGCGGCAGCATCACCTGGGTGATGCGCGGCGGCTGTGCGCGCGCCGGCGTCGCCTGCTGCGGGCGCAGCAGCAGCGTGGCCAGCCAGCCGAGCAACAGCAGCGCGAGCACCGCGGCGCCGGCTTTCAGCCAGCGTCGCGGCGGTTCGGCGTATTGCAGGGGATCCATCGCGTCCACTCAGCCGGCCGCCTGGCGTTGTGTGGCCAGGCCGATCGAGGCGATGCCGAGCCGGCTGCACAGGTCCAGCACCGCCATCACCTTCTCGTACTGCACGGTGCGATCGCCGCGCAGCATCACCGGCAACTCGGCGTCGCTGGCCAGCGCGTTGCGCAGTTGCTGCTCCAGTTCGCTCATGCTCACCGGCACCGCGTCCAGGCTGACCTGACCGTTGTTGTCGATCGCGATGACTTTGGTCTTGGGCTCGGACAACGGCTTGGCCGCGCTGGCCTTGGGCAATTCCACCTTGATGCCCTGCACCGCGGCGGTGGTCATGATGATGAAGATCACCAGCAGCACGTACGCCAGGTCCAGCATCGGCGTGATGTTGATGTCGTCGTAGGGCTTCTTGCCTTGGACCTTCATCGGCTCAGCCTCCCGCGCGCGCCGGCGCGTCGCCGGCATAGTCTTCGGCGATGCGCTTTTCCAGTTCGTCGACGAACACCTGCATGTCCGCCGAGACCGCTTCGGCCTGGCTGAGCAGGTAGTTGTAGCCGAACAGCGCCGGAATCGCGACGGCCAGGCCGGCCACCGTGGCCAGCAGCGCGGCGGCGATGCCGGGGGCGATCGCGTTGATGTTGACGTCGCCGGCGGCGGCCACCGCGGCGAAGGTGATCATGACCCCGACCACGGTGCCGAGCAGGCCCAGGAACGGGCCGCCGGAAATGGCGATGGTCAGCAGCACCATGCCCTTGTGGATGCGCTGGCCTTCGCGTACCGCGGCCGCGTCCAGCGCCGAGCGGATCGCCGCGATCGATTGCGTGCGCACCACGTTGGTCCCGCTGGCCTGCAGGCGTTCGCGCAGTTCCTGCTGGCCGACCTGCAGCAGCCGCGCCAGGTTGGAACGCACCCCGGCCGAGGTGCCGAGCTGCTGCCAGTGCGGCGCGTGCAGCGGATGCGCGGCCACCTGCTGGCGGTAGGCGTGGAGGAAGCGCGCATTGGCGCCGGCGGTGGCGTTGAGGTACAGGCCCTTGCGCACCATCACCCACCAGCTGATCAGCGCCATCACCGCCAGGATCCCGATCACCGCCCATGCATCCGGGGTCAGCGCGGCGATCAGGATGCCGAAGTAGTTGTGGCCGCCATCGCCCGACTGCTGTTCGACCGGATCGAAGCGCGCCAACCGCGCGTCCACGCCCTGGCTGCGCGCCGCCGCTTCGATCGCGCCGACCGGGCGCGCGTTCTTGGCCACTTTGACTTCGTCCAGCAGGCCGATGAAGTTCGGCCGCGCCGCGCCCGGCTCGCCGCCGAGCAGCAGACCGCCGTTGCTGGCCGGCAGCACCGCGGCGGCTTCGCCGACCGGCTGGCCGTTGACGAACAAGGTGGCGGTCTTGCCGTCGCTGCGCAGCGCCACATGCGCCCAGGCATCGGCCGGCAGCGCGGTGGTAGCGGCGATCTGCGCGCTCGGCGCCGCCGCGCCGAACTCGGCCAGCACGCGGCCTTCCTGCAGGCGCAGGGTCAGCGCGCCGGGCAGTGCCAGCAGCACGCCGGAGGCGTTGGCGCTGGCCGGCTTGGCCCACAGCGACACGGTGGTCGGCTGCGCCGCCGGCCAGTTCAGCGATGCCGAGGCCGGCACCGTCACCGGCGCGCGCCCGTCCAGACGCAGGCCGGCGCCGATCAGCGCGGCGTCGGCCAGATCCAGCGGCGGCGCGGCGTTGTTGGCGTAGGCGGTGCTGTCGGCGGCGGCCGCCTGCGCGTTGGCGAAGTGGTAGACCGCGACCGTATCGGCGTCGTAGCTGCCCTTGGCATCGCCGCCGCCGCTGGCCTCTGGATTGCCGAAGTAGACGTACAGCGGCGTGCTCGCGTTGGCCGGCAACTCGGGCAGGTCGACCCAGGCCAGCGCCACCTGATCGACCAGCCCGTCGTACTTCTCGAAGTGGTACTTCAGCGGCGTGCGGTCGTCGCCGGCGACGAAGCGCACGTCGCTGCCGTCGGCCTTGGCGTCGGCGAAGTTGAAGTTGCCCGAATGCAGGCGCACCAGTACCTGCGCGCGCCCGGATGGCTGGCTCAGCGCCGCGCCGGTGGAGGTGGTGTCCAGGGTCAGCTTGGCCCGGTAGTTCCACTTGCCGTCCCACCAGGTCGCGGCCGAAGCCGGGAGCGCCGACAGCAGCAACGCGGCCGCCAGCATGAAGCGCAATCCATATACCGCCATCTTTCGTTCTCCGAGCGTCGACCCGAATGCATCGCTGCATCCGTCATGAGTGGTGGATTAGTTGGAACCGGTGGATCCGGCCACGCCGGCGTACTGCGTCCCGATCGGCGAGCGTCTAGGACCGAGGTGCTTGACGTCGATGGCGGCGCCCGCGTTCGGCCTGCCCATGACGACACCGAAGCGGGTGCCGAGCGTGGCGCCGTAGCGCGCGCTGCCGACGATCGAGCGGGAAATTGCGGAGGTCTTCATAACTAAATTTCCTTGGCAGAGAAGCCGGATTCAGAACTCGCCCCACACCCGGAACAGCACGTTCAAATCGTCCTGTTTCGGCGCGTTGTCGCCGCCAGGCCGCGACAGCGGCGCGGCGAGATCGACCGAGCCGTTGAAGTGGTCGAAGAATTGCGCGGTCGCGCCGATGCCGACGCTGACCAGCGTCTCGCTCGGGGTCTGCTCGGGCAGCGGCTTGTGGATGCGCACGTAGCCGCCGTCGACGAAGGCGCGCGCGCGCGCCTCCTGCGCGGTGGAGCCGAACCAGCTGGCGAACGAGGGGCTGCGCAGTTCCAGCTGTGCGGTCACGCCGTAGTCGCCCAGCGCTTCGCTTTCCTTATAGCCGCGCACCGTGTCCATGCCGCCGATGCTCATTTCCTCGTTGCTGATCAACGGTTCGGCGGCCAGCTGCGTCTGCGCGCGGCCGAACAGCTGGACGTCCTTGCCCAACGTGCGCGTATGCGAGCCTTCCAGGCGCACGTGGAAGAAGTTCGGGCGCGCGTTGTAGCGCTTGTAGTCGAAGCTGCCCGGCGCGGAAGGATTGCAATGGTCGTTGCCGCAGCGGTCGGCACCAGCGCCGAGACCGCCGGGATTGGCGGTCAAGGTGGCGCCGAAACTGCTGTGCGTGCGCTCGCCCGCCCAGTCGGCGTTGTAGGCGAGATTGAGCGGGTAGTACTTGATCGGCGAGGAGTCCACGCTCGCGCCGAAATTGGACTCTTCCTTGAAGTCCTTGTAGTCGATGCCCAGGCTCAGCGAGTGGAAGAACCCGGCTTGCGCCGGCAGTGCCCGGATCGCGCGCAGGCCGGCCAGGGTGCCGTTGCCGATCACGTTGAAATCGCTGATCACCGCGATGTCGCTGTCGCTGCGCACCGCATAGGCGAGCAGCGACCACGGCGAATCGGTGAGGCGCGCCAGGTAGGACAGCGACAGCACCTTGGCGTCGGACGTCCGCTCCGGCGCCGTCTGCGCCGAAAGGCTGACGCTGTGGCCGCGCTGCCACAGGTTGTCGTAGCGCAGCGTGGCGTTCAGGCGCAGGTCGCTGGTGTTGGCGCTGCTGCGATTGTTCAGTTCCACCGAGCCATGCAGAGGCAGGTTGTCGTCCACGTTCAAATCGACGTCCACCGTGTTCGGCCCGACGCCGGGCTTGATGTCCGGCGTCACCCGCCGATCGGGCAACTGGTTCAGCGCGACGATGTCGCGTTGCACGTCCTTGAAGTTGGGCACCGTGCCTTCCTTCAACGACGGCGCGCCGCGCTCGACCGCATCCGGAGAAAAATAGCTGGCGCCGTTCACGCGCAGCCGGCCGATGCGCTGCTCGCTCACCTGCAGGGTGACCAGGCCGTTGCCCGCATCCTGTTCGGGCACGCTCACCGCGACCGTGGCCAGGCCCTTGTTGGCGTACAGCGTCTGCAACGCGGCGCGCGCCGCTTCCACGTCGGCCTCGCTGCGCTGCGGGCCGAGGAACGGATACACCACGCGCTCGATGTCCGTCGTGCTCAGTTCGGTATTGCCGACGACCTGGTAGGCCATCACGTCGAAACGCGCGGTCGGCGCGTCCGCGGCGAAGGCGCACGGCGCGCCGCACACGGCCAAGCCGAGCGCTGCGAAAATTCGCAACTCCATCTGAAAATATCCCCTGACTTCGGCGCGCGGCGTGCTGCCGCTTATGAAGACCGCTGCAATGCGGCGAGGACCTTAGGAGCGATAAATGACTATCCGCGAACGCTTTTATGACGGCGGCTGTAAAGTTTCTGCCACAACTGCCAAGAAAATGGCGACGCGTGAAATATAAATGCGCAGTGCATCAACGCGCGGACCACGCAGCGCGAAGCGCGGCATGGCCGAGCGCCTGTTTCATCCGGTCATAAACGACTCAGTCGGCAGCGCAGCGCCGTTGCGGCGCCGCGCAGACTTGTCTACGGCATCGTCCGCGCGGCGAGCGCGCGACTACAGCAATCCGTCGCGCTTGACCGCGAGATAGCGCTCCACCAGCGCGCCCGGCAGTTCCTCGCCGGTGACGTCGAGCACCATCACGCCGTGGCTGCGCAGCGCCTCGTGGGCGTCGCCGCGTTGCTGCAGGTAGCGCGCCACCGCGCCGGCCTGCACCGCCTGCTGCAGGTCGCCGACCTCCTGCGCCAGCGCCTGGTCCAGCTCGCGCTCGCGCAGGCTGGCCACGCACACCAGGTGGCGGCGCTGCAGCAGCCGCACCGCCGCGAGCAGGTCTTCGATGTCCTCGTCGCGCACGTTGCTGACCAGCATCACCAGCGAACGCCGGCGCTGGCGCAGCGACAGTTCGGTGGCCGCGGCCAGGTAGTCGGTGGCCACCGCCTGCGGCTGCAGGTCGTAGCTGGCGCGCAGCAGCGCATCGACGGTGCCCATGCCGCGCTGCGGCGCGACCCAGCGCGCGTCGCCGCCGCTGGCCATCAGCCCCACCGCATCGCCCTGGCGCAGCGCCAGGTACGACACCACCAGCGCGGCGTTGAGCACGTGGTCGAAATGCGACAGGCCGCTCTCGCTGGCCATCATCCGTCGCCCGGTATCGATCAGCATCAGCAGCTGCTGGTTCTTCTCGTCCTGGTATTCGCGCGAGATCAGCTTGCGCGCGCGCGAGGTGGCCTTCCAGTCGATCTGGCGCAGGCTGTCGCCGACGCGGTACTCGCGCATCTGGTGGAAGTCGGTGCCTTCGCCGCGGCGCCGCTTCAGGTGCGCGCCGACTAGCCGCGACGCCTGTTCGGCGCTGAACAGGGCGAAGCGGGTCAGCGGCGCGAAGTTCGGGTACACGCGCACCGTCTGCACCGCGCCGGCGACGCGCCGCTGCCGCCACAGGCGCCAGGCCGAGTGCAGGCGCAGGTGCGTGCCGGGAAACTCGAAACGGCCGCGCGCGGTGGGGCGCAGCCGGTAGGTGAGGTGGGTTTCGCTGGCGGCGGGCACGCGCACCCGCCGCGGCATGCCCTGCATCCACCAGCCGCCGGGCACTAGGTCGAACACGTCCAGCGTCTGCCGTTGCGCGCTGTCGATGCGCAGCCCGGCCTCGCGCTCCACGCCCAGCGGCAAGGCCTCGGGCAGCGTGCGGCGCAGCTGCGGCGTCGGCCGGCGCCACAGCCGCCACGCATCGATTGCCGCGATCGCGCCGATCGCCGCGCCCAGCGCCTGCCACGGCCACAGCGGCAGGAACTGCAACGCCGCGGCCAGGCCGCACAGCGCCCACAGGCCGAGCAGGACCAGCAGGGGCGGGGCGGGTCTCATGGGGACGTCGGGACCAGGGACCGGGGACCGGGGACCCGGTGGTCATGGGGCGGACGCGGGGTCGGGCTGCGGTGGCTGCAAGCCAGGATCCAGGTATCCGCAGCGCCGATGCCACGCTTGTCCGGGTCCCCGGTCCCCGGTCCCCGGTCCCGCTTCCCAAGCAGCCTCATTTCCGCGGCGCCTCCACCTTCGCCAGCAACGCACCCAGCGCGTCGTCGGCGCTCTGGCCTTCGATCTGCAGTTCCGGGGCCAGGGCGATGCGGTGGCGCAGTGCCGGCTTGGCGATGTCGCGGATGTCGTCGGGGGTGACGAAGTCGCGGCCGGACAGCACCGCCTGCGCGCGCGCGGCGCGGATCAGGGCGATGCTGCCGCGCGGGCCGGCGCCGAGCGCGATGCCCGGCCAGCTGCGGGTGGCGGCGACAATGCGCACCGCGTAGTCGATCACCTGCGGGTCCACCGCGATCGCCGCGGTGCCCAGCTGCATCGCCACCACGTCGTCGGCGCTGAGCACGCGCGGCACCTGCGACAGGTCGAAGTCGCCGGCGCTGCGCCCGGTGGTGACCGCTTCCACCATCCGCTTCTCGTCCTCCAGTTGCGGATAGTCGATCAGGATCTTCAGCAGGAAGCGGTCCAACTGCGCTTCGGGCAGCGGATAGGTGCCTTCCTGCTCGACCGGGTTCTGCGTGGCCAGGGCCAGGAACGGCGGCGCCAGCGGGAAGGCCTTGCCCTCGATGGTGACCTGGCCTTCCTGCATCACTTCCAGCAGCGCCGACTGGGTCTTGGCCGGGGCGCGGTTGATCTCGTCGGCCAGCAGCAGGTGGGTGAACACCGGGCCGCGGCGGATCTTGAAGCTCTCGGTCTTGGGGTCGTACACGGCGTGGCCGCTGACGTCGCTGGGCATCAGGTCGGGGGTGAACTGCACGCGCGCGTAGTTCAGTTCCAGCGCCTGCGCCAGCGCGCGCACCAGCAGGGTCTTGCCCAGCCCGGGCACGCCTTCGATGAGCACGTGGCCGCCGGCCAGCAGCGCGATCAGGATCTGCTCGAGCACCTCCGGCTGGCCGATGAAGGCCTGGCCGACCGCGTCGCGGATCGCCTCGACGCGTTCGATCAGGGCGGGGCCGGTGAGGGGGGCGACGGATTCGGCGGGGGCGGTGGTCATAACTGGTTTCTCATCTGGACGAGGAGGCGAATGCGATCGCGGAAGGCGGCGTGTTGTTTGGGCGCGGGCGGCTGCAACGCCTGTTCGACCTGGGCCGGCGACAGCTGCAGGCGCTCGGCGATGGCGGCGGCCTGAGCCGGGCCCTCCAGCGCGGCGGCCAGCGGCGCGCGCCGGCGCAGCCGCGCCAGGAACGCCTGGCGCATCGCCGCGTACAGCAGCGACGCCTTGCCGTAGCGGAACAGGTGCTCGCCGCTGGCGCGGACATGTTCCAGCAGCGAGCGTCGGTCGCCGGCGGGCGCTGCGCGCAGCGGGCCGAAGCGTTGCGTGCGCGACCACAGCCAGGCCAGCAGCATCAGCAACGCCGGCAGCCAGGCCGGCCAGCCGCGGGTGAACAGGGTGGCCCACAGCGATGGCAGTTCCGCCGCGTAGACCAGGTGCACGGTGCCCAGGCCGTAGTTCGGCGCCAGAATCTGCCGGGCCAGCAGGCGATGCGGCACGTCGCGCAGGCCACCGCGCGGCGGGGTCGGCGCCGCGTCCGCTGCGTCGTCGTCCAGGCGGTTGTCGCCATTGCTGCCGTTCTGCAGGAAATCCATTTCCGCCAGCACGTCGACGCTGCCGTCGCCGTGCGGCAGGCGCGCGTAGGCATAGTCCTCGCTGCCGCCCCACCAGTTGATCGCCGCATCCTCATCGATCTGGAAGCGCCGGCCGTTGCAGAACTCGTCGTGCTGCGGCTGGCCGGGGATGGCCAGATGCAGGCAGCCGCCCGGCTCGCCCTCTTCGAGCTCGACCCCCAGCGCGTCGAGGATCGGCGGCTTGCTCGCTTCGTCATCGGCCGACGGCGTGCGCAGGATCAGGTGCCCGCCGCGCTCGACCCAGGCCAGCAGCGCATCGCTGTCGGCCTTGCTCAAGGTGCGCGGGTCGCCGAGCAGCAGCACGCTGTCGTGCGGCTGCAGTTGCATCGCCGCCAGGTCCAGGCGCTGCCGCGACTCGGCGCGCACGCCGTCGGCGCGCAAGGTCTGGCGCAACGCGTACAGCGGGTTGTACGCGGCCTCGCCGCGCGGCGGCAGCACGAGTTGGCGCTCGGCGCGTTCGTAGCGGCCCAGGAACCAGGCGGCGAGCACACCGACCACGACCAGGCCGAGCAGGAAGATCAGCGCATTGCGGGTGCCGCTGTTCATGCGCGCCACCGGTATTGCTGCTGCAGTTCGTCCAGCAGCGCGTCGAAGGCGGCATCGTCGGGCAGGCGGCCGGCATAGGCGGCGTACTGCCAGGTGCGGACCATGCGCGCGAACAGGCCGCGGTCCGCTTCCTCGGGCAGGCGCCTGGATGCGCGCAGGCACTGCGCCTCGGTGGCGCCCGGCGGCAACACCAGGTTGGCGCGCTCGCAGACGGTCTGCACGCTGGCCCGGTACAGCAGCGCCAGCGCGTTGCGTTGCTGGCCTTCGCGCCACAGGCGGCGCGCGCGGGTCGGCACGTCGTCGGGCAGCGGCTCCGGCGCCAGCACCGGCGCATGCGCCACCGGCGCCTCGGCCGGCGCGCGCCGGCGCACGCCGCCGCGCATCCACGGCAGCCAGTGCTTGAAGGTCAGCAGCAGCACCAGCACCAGGACGCCGGCCAGCAGCCACATGCCCCATTCGCCGATGAACGCGAACACCCGCCCCACGCTGGCGGCCAAGGCCGCGATCGCGCCGGGGTTGGCCTTGGCGTCGGGCTTCTTTTCCTTCTGCTCCTCGTCGCGGTCGCGCTTCTTCCAGTAACCGATGCTGCGCTTGCCGGACAGCAGCGCATCCTCGTAGGCGCGGTCGGCGGCCCGATCGAAGCGCGCGTCGGCAGCGGGGACGGTGTCGAAGATGTCGTCGAGCGCCACCGGCTCGGCGGCGTCTTCGTCTTCGTCATCGCTATCGTCCTGGGTCTTGGCCGGATCGCCCATCGCGGTGCCGTCGTCCGCGGCGTCGGCGGCGTCGTGCGGCGCTTCCGTCGCCGGGTCGGAGGACGGCGCATGCGGGTCGGCCGCTACCGGAGCGTCGCTGCCCGGCGCTGCGGTTTGCGCGCGCAGCGCGGCACCCGGCGCCCCGAGCAGGACCACGGCCAGCAGGAGCAGCGGCGCGGCGCCGCTGAGCCGCTCGCGCAGCCGGCGCAGCGCCATCTCCACGTCCCAGGCTTCAAGCTCGGTGCGGCGGTTGAGGTACAGGCCGAAGCCGGCGCCGACGAAGAACGGCTCGATCAGCGTCATCGCCAGCCAGCCGAACAGGTTCAGGCCGATATCGGCCCAGGCCGGGGTCTCCTCGCCGATCAGCGCCCAGGCCGCGCGCAGCGTCTCCGGCAGCAGGTCCACCGGTACGAACATCATGATTGCGGCGATGCAGGCCAGGCACAGCATCAGTTCGAAGTGCCAGCACACGCTGGCCAGCAGCAGCGCATGCCCATAGACCGCACCGCCCAGGGTGCGGCGGCGCTGCCGCTGCTGTTCGGCGCTGGCTCCTTCTAGCAGTTCCAGCGGCAGGAACACGGTGCGCGCCGGACTCAGCCGGCGCCAGGTCAGGTAGCCGAACATCGGGCCCCAGCCCCAGCGCCATTGCGCGCGCAGCGTGTCGCGCACGCGCGGCACGTCGCCGAACACACCGCGCGAGATCACGAACAGCGGGATCCGGTCCAGCACCGGTTTCAGCCACCACAGCAGCAGCCCGGCCAGCCAGATCTGGTCGATCGCCCAGGCGCCGAGATTGAGCAGCGCGAACAGCGGCAGGGTGAACAGCAGCCACGGCTTCCAGATCGCGCCGGCATGGCGGCGCACCAGCGCGCTGCCCAGCTCCATCGCCTCCCAGGCCGAGCGCGCGCGCAGCACCACGTCCAGGCGCTCAATCCGCATCGCCGGTCTCCGCGATGCCGCGTCCGCCGCGCCACAGCCACACCAGCACCAGCGTCCACAGCGCACCGGACACGCTGTATTTCACCGCCGCCGACAACGACCCGATCGAGGACCAGAACGCTTCGATGAAGGCGGCGACCAGCAGCATGAACGCCACGCCTAGGCATAGCCTGGCGCCGATCACGCCGCCTTCGACCAGCGCGTCGATGCGCCGGCGCCGGCCCGGCGCCAGCAGCTTCAGGCCCAGCTGCAGGCCGGCGCCGCCGGCGATGACGATCGCGGTCAGTTCGAACGGCGCATGCCCGGCGACGAAGCGCCAGAACGTGACCCCATAGCCGATCTGGTGCAGGTGCCCGGCCACCGCGCCGATGGTGATGCCGTTGAACAGCAGCACCAGTACCGTGCCCAGCCCGGCCAGCAGGCCGCTGGCGAAGGTGCGCAGGCCGATGCTGATGTTGTTCATGATGTAGTGGCCGAACATCTGCCAGTCGTCGCCGCTGTCGCGGCCGAGCTTGTGCGCGGCCGCGGCCGGGTCGTACATCCGCTCCATCTGCGCGACCTGCATCGGATCCATCAGCCCGTGGATCAGTTCCGGCCGGTACTGCAGCAGCACGAAGATGGTGACCAGCGGCACCACGAACAGCGCGGTGGCCGCGGCCATGTAGCCGGCCTGGCTGCGCACCAGCTGCGGGAAATCGGAGAACAGGAACTCGGCCGCGCGCCGCCAGCGCGGCCGTGGCGGCCGGTA
The DNA here is from genome assembly GCF_035026585.1 of Xanthomonas sp. WHRI 7945. Classification (NCBI taxonomy): domain Bacteria; kingdom Pseudomonadati; phylum Pseudomonadota; class Gammaproteobacteria; order Lysobacterales; family Lysobacteraceae; genus Xanthomonas; species Xanthomonas sp. WHRI 7945. The sequence goes on along the minus strand of NZ_JAYIQP010000010.1, from coordinate 12,683 downwards.
CAGTTCGGTGTGGCCCTGCTGCATCAGCTGCTGCAGGCGCGCGGTGACCAGCGGGCTGTAGCCGCGCTTGCGGGCCAGCGCCAGCTGCTGGCACAGCCGCCGGTAGCGCGCCGGCACGTCCTCGTCGGCGAGCCGCGCCGCGTCCGCGGCGTGGTCGGGCGCATCCGCGGGGCGCTTGCGTCCATGCGTCTGCAGCCAGGTCTCGAAGGCCTCCCACTCGTGCTGGTGGCGGGCGATGAACTGCTCCTGCCTCATCGCCGCCCCAGCAACCAGTTGGCCATCGCGTACAGCCGCAGCACGCCGGCCTGGCCGGGCGTCTCGGTCAGCGGCAGCGCCAGCGTCGCCAGTTCCAGCTGCCGTGCCGGCGCCAGCCGCGGCGCGCGTTCGGCGAAGGCGATCAACGCCGCCTGCTCGGCCGGCAGCAGGCTGCGCGGCGGCGCGACCGCGCTGGCGATCGGCGGCAAGGCCGCTTCGTGGCGCGGCGGCTGGTGGATCACCAGGGTGCCGGCGACCATGTCGCCCAGGCGCCGCGCGTGCACGTCGAACAGGCAGGCGATCAGGCCGATGGCGTAGCCGAACGGCAGCATGTCCACGGTGCGCAGCAGGTTGCGGGTGATCGCCGCCATCCATCCGGCCGGCGCGCCGTCGCGCGAGACAACGCGCAGGCCGAGCGCCTTCTTGCCCAGGGTCTGCCCCAGCCAGCCTTCGAGCACGATCGGGTAGGCCCAGAACACCAGGAACATCGCCACCAGGTACAGGCCCTGGCCGAAGCCGCCGAGCGCGCCGAGCAGCATGCCCATCAGGGTCAGCACGCCGAACCGCACCGCCAGGTCGATCAGCCAGGCCAGCGCGCGCGGCACCGCGCCGGCGGCCGGCAGGTGCAGCGGCACGCCTTCGGGCGTGATCACTTCACGGTAGGTGTCGAGCATGCCGCTCATCGCCGGGTCGCGGCGCGGCGCGTGTGCGCGCCTGCGATGTAGGGTGGCCGTTCTTCCGTCCGGCCGGCTGCCTGTGGCGGCATGCGTGATCTCGACTGCGTCCTGCTCCGAACCGAGACTTTAGCCGGCGCGGCGCCAATTGCCCAGCCGGCGCGCCGTTGTCGCGCTGCTGCCCGCGCGACGGCGTGGCGCTGGCGCAGGACGCGGCACTGGTCGGGCGATCGGCGCTGCGCGGCCGGCTCAGCGCACCGTGCCGCCGTCGCGCTTGCGCCCGGAGAACAGCTTGCCGATCCCGCCGGCCAGCGCGATCAGCGCCAGCGCCACCAGCTTCCAGGCCTTGGCCAGCACCAGGCCGAGCTTGGCGAACAGGCCGGCCTTGGCCGCCAGGCCGCCGCCGATCAGCGTGGCCAGGCCGTAGCTGGCGATCTTGTCGGTGGACGGGTTGTGGTCGGCGTAGCGCGCGCCGCTGTCGAACTCGGCCATCGGCAGCAGCTGCTGCATGCCCTCGCGCACCTGCGCCAGTTCGTCCATGCCGGCGATCGCGTTGAGGCTCAGGTAGCCGTGGCGGCCGAGCACGCGGATGTCGTAGTTGAGGGTGTGACCCTCGTTGCCCTGGAACGCCAGTTCGCGCGCCCAGTACAGTTTCTTGTTGGCCGCGTCGTAGCGCGGCGGCACCGCCCAGCCCACCAGGTCCACGGTCTCGTAGCCGGCTTCCTTGCGCTGCGTGTTCTCCTCGCGGGTTTCCTTCTGCATGTCCGCGAGCATTTCCTTGTAGTCGATCTTGCTGGCGTCCTCGTCGGACACGTAGCCGTCGTCGGCATAGGTGACCGCCACCGCCCAGCTGCCCTGCTCGTCGAGCGCGGGCTGGCGCGGCACGATCAGGCCCAGCACGGTGTCGTCGGGCGGATTGCCCCAGTACGTCTCCAGCACCCGGCGCGCGTCGTCCTTGCCGAGATAGCGGAAGTCGTGGTTCAGGTCGAAATGGACCTTGGCCTGCGGCACTTCGATGTGGCCGTCCTGGAACTGCAGCGAGGCGACGAACTGCTCGGCGGTCATGCCGTCCTCGCCGTCCTCGGCCATGGCCGGCCCGGCGCCAGCGCCGAGCGCAAGCAGGAAAGCGGCCAGCAGGCCGCGCAGCGAAAGCGTCTTGGTCATCGTCGAATCCGTTCGGTGGCGTCCCCACGCCAGAGGCGCGCAGTGTCGCGCAAAGCGCCGCGTTCGACAATCGCCGCGCCGGCGCGGATCCTAGCCGGCGGCGTTGCCCAGGTAGCGGTCCTTCAAGCGCACGTAGTGCTGGGCGGAGTAGTGCAGGCTTTCGACCTCCTTGTCGCTGAGCGTGCGCGCCAGCCGTGCCGGGTTGCCCAGCCACAGTTCGCGCTCGCCGACGGTCTTGCCCGGCCCGACCACCGCGCCGGCGCCGACGAAGCCGTATTTCTTCACCGTGGCGCCGTCGAGGATGCACGCGCCCATGCCGATCAGGCACAGGTCCTCGATGGTGCAGGCATGGATGATGGTGCCGTGGCCCACGGTCACGTCGGCGCCGATCAGGGTCGGATGGCCGGCCTTGTTGAACGGGCTGTGGTGGCTGACGTGGATGATGGTGCCGTCCTGGATGTTGCTGCGTGCGCCGATGCGCACGTGGTTGACGTCGCCGCGGATCACCGTGCCCGGCCACACCGACACGTCCTCGTCCAGGACCACGTCGCCGATGATGGTGCAGGCCGGATCCACGTAGACTCGGGCGCCGAGCTGCGGCGTCTTGTCCAGGAACGGACGCAAGGGGTTCACGAGGGCCTCCAGACGGAAAAAGCGACGGCGATGTCGCGCGCGCCGATGATAGCGTGCGCGGCCTCGCCGCCGCCCCGGGTGCTGCGCGACCGCCCGCAGGCGGCCGTGGCTACTTCTTCTTTTCCTTCTTGGCCGCCCGCTTTTCCTTCAGCGTCTTGGTCGGCTGCTTCTTGTCGCTCTTCTTCTGGTCCAGGCCCTTGCTCATGACACCCTCTGCCGTGTTGATACGTGGAATACGGCCGCGACGGCCGCCATCGGCGGGTGCGGCGCCGCTACTTTACTCCGCCAGCGTAGACAGCGGCGCGGCGGCGGCCGGGCGCCGAGGCGCGGTTGCGCCATAATCCGGTTTTCCCCCCAAGGTGCCCCGCGTCCGATGAAAACCCCCCAGGGCCTGCAGCCGCTGATCGAGGATGGCGTCATCGACAGCGTGCTGCGTCCGCTCAAGAGTGGCAAGGAGGCCGCCGTGTACGTGGTCCAGGCCGGCGCCGAGGTGCTGTGCGCCAAGGTCTACAAGGACATGGCGCAGCGCAGCTTCCAGGCGCGCGTGCAGTACCAGGAGGGCCGCAAGGTGCGCGGCAGCCGCCAGGCGCGGGCGATGGGCAAGGCGACCAAGTTCGGCCGCCGCGAGCAGGAGGCCGCGTGGAAGGACACCGAGGCCAACACCCTGTACCAGCTGGTGGACGCCGGCGTGCACGTGCCGCAACCGCGCGGCTACTTCCACGGCGTGCTGCTGATGGACCTGGTCACCGATGCCGACGGGCAGAGCGCGCCGCGGCTGGGCGAGGTGGAGCTGGAGCCGGAGCAGGCGCGCGCCTTCCACGCGCAGCTGATCGGCGACGTGGTGAAGATGCTGTGCCTGGGCCTGGTGCACGGCGACCTCTCCGAATACAACGTGCTGGTCGCCGCCGACGGCCCGATCGTGATCGATTTCCCGCAGGTGGTCAGCGCCGCCGGCAACAACGCCGCGCGCGACATGCTGCTGCGCGACGTGCACAACCTGCGCGACTGCCTGGGCCGCTTCGCCCCCGAGCTCAACGAAACCTACTACGGCGAGGAGATGTGGGCGCTGTACGAGAAGGGCGAGCTGCGCCCGGACAGCGCGCTCACCGGCCGCTTCGTGTTCGACACCCGCCGCGCCGACGTGCGTGCGGTGCGCGATTCGATCGAGGACGCGCGCCAGGAAGCGATCATCCGCCAGCAGGGCCGCGAGGCCGCGGCGGACGAGGACTGAGCGCACGCGGCGGCGCGCCATGACAGGGCGCGCTGCAGAAAATGTGTTCTCGCCGACGCGCGCTGCTCGCCACCGTGCGCTGCCTGGCGCAGCGGTGGCCGATGACGATGTTCATCACATGTACGCCATCTCCGGCAGCTGGATGGCACGGTTGGCGTGCAAAGGGTGCGGTTGGTGGCGCGCTTTTCGCCTCATGTTGCTGATCGTGATCGACAGGAGAGACTTCGGCCTTGGCGCTTTCAAGTGCGGCAACTCCTCCGCTTCGTTGGTCGTAGCTGAAGTCGTTTCCACAAGGGCTTGCGGCAACGCGTTCGGTGTAATGCGGGAGGGGTTTCAGCCCCGACGCGCTTCGTTGCCGCAAATCCACGACTTCGTTCGTCGCGGCTGAAGCCGCTCTACAGGAGCTTGCGGCCAATTAACCGCGTGCACTGTGGGAGGGGTTTCAGTCCCGACACGTTCCAGTTGCCGCAAGTCCACCACTTCGCCTGTCGCGGCTGAAGCCGCTCCTACAAGGGCATGCGCGATGTACCCGACGCTAAGCGGAGGCATCGGCGCGGATCAGTTGGCGGAACAGCGCATCCAGCGCCCGCGGATCGCCGCTGCCAGCCGCCAGGCGCGGCGCGGCGGCGCCCATGCGCGCCAGCTCGGCGTCCAGAAAGTCGCTGATCGCCGGGACCCGCGGACCGTCCTCGATCTCCGCGGCGGCGCGTTTCTTCTCCAGCAAGGCATCGATCGCTTCGCGCAGCGACCCCGACGGCAGCAGCGCCTCCAGCAGCAGCTCGAAGGCCATCGGCGGCATCCCGTGCCCGCGTTCGATCCATTGGCAGGCCAGCACCGGGCGCAGCACGTACAGATATTTCTTGGTGCGGATGCGTTCGCCGCGCAGATAGCCGCGGTAGTTGCTCTCCGCCATGTTGAAGTAGTGCCACCAGGTACCCAGCGGCGAATAGAACGCGTGCGCCATCTGCAACAGCCCGGCGACGGCGACGGCATCTTGACGGTAGACCAGCGGCGACTGCAGCCATTCCAGCAGCGTCGGATTGGACTTGGACACCAGCCGCAGCGCCTTGCGCAGGTCCCAGCCGCTGACGTCCAGGTCGGCGTCGATCGGCAGTTCGATCACGTCGCGCTGCGGCTCGCCCGGTCCGGTGCGTTCGTTGACGGTCAGATACCACTCCGGCCGATGCACATAGACGAAGCGCGCGTCGTAGTCGCTGTCGGGCGAGGAAAACCCCCAGCCGCGGCTGCCGGACTCGCAGGCCAGCAGGATGCGTACATCGTGACTTCGCTCAATGCCGTCGAGGGCGTCCAGCACGGCGGCGCGCTTGTCCGGCCCGAGCGGGTGGATCTCCATGGCCTGTCGTCCTTGTAGGGGCGGGACAGGATGCCGCGCAGCCGCCGCTTACGCCACTCGGCTGCGCCGCGCGCGCTCCAGGTGCACCAGCAGCAGCGAGATCGCCGCCGGGGTCATGCCGGGGATGCGCTGCGCCTGGCCCACGCTCTGCGGGCGCACGCGCTCGAGCTTCTGCTGCACCTCGGCCGACAGCCCGCGCACCTGCGCGTAGTCGAAGGTCTCGGGGATCGGCGTGTCCTCGTGGCGTTGCTGGCGCGCGATCTCGTCGCGCTGGCGGTCCAGGTAGCCGGCGTACTTGATGCCGATCTCGACTTGTTCGGCGACCTGCGCGTCGTCCACGCCCGGGCCCAGCGACGGCACCCGCATCAGCGCGGCATAGTCCAGTTCCGGGCGCTTGATCAGGTCCAGCACGGTGGTTTCGCGGCTGACCGCCACCCCCAGCGTCGCCGCGACCTCGCGACCCAGCGCGTTGCCCGGCGTGGCCCACAGCGCGCGCAGCCGTTCGTTCTCCCGCGCCACCGCCTCCTGCTTGGCCTGGAAGCGCGTCCAGCGCGCCTCGCCGACCAGGCCCAGCTCGCGGCCGATGCCGGTCAGGCGCGCGTCGGCGTTGTCCTCGCGCAGCTGCAGCCGGTATTCGGCGCGGCTGGTGAACATGCGGTACGGCTCGGTGGTGCCGTGGGTGATCAGGTCGTCGATCAGCACGCCGATGTAGGCCTGGTCGCGGCGCGGCGACCACGGCTCCAGCCCGCGCACCTGGCGTGCGGCGTTGAGCCCGGCGATCAGGCCCTGCGCGGCGGCTTCCTCGTAGCCGGTGGTGCCGTTGATCTGGCCGGCGAAGAACAGCCCGGGCATCGCCTTGGTCTCTAGCGAGGCCTTCAGCCCGCGCGGGTCGAAGAAGTCGTACTCGATCGCGTAGCCGGGGCGGGTGATGTGGGCGCGCTCGAAGCCGCGGATCGAACGCACCAGCTCCAGCTGCACGTCGAACGGCAGCGAGGTGGAGATGCCATTGGGATAGATCTCGGCCACGTCCAGGCCTTCGGGCTCGACGAAGATCTGGTGGCTGGCCTTCTCGGCGAAGCGCACCACCTTGTCCTCGATCGACGGGCAGTAGCGCGGGCCGATGCCCTCGATCTGGCCGGTGTACAGCGGCGAGCGGTCCAGCGCGCCGCGGATGATGTCGTGGGTGCGCTCGGTGGTATGGGTGATCCAGCACGAGACCTGGCGCGGATGCTGGACGACGTCGCCGACGAAGGACATCACCGGCAGCGGATCGTCGCCGGGCTGTTCCTCCATCGCCGCGTAGTCCAGGCTGCGCCCGTCGATGCGCGGCGGGGTGCCGGTCTTGAGCCGGTCCACGCCGAAGCGGCCGTCGCGCAGCGCCTGCGCCAGCGCGGTGGCCGGCGGGTCGCCGGCGCGGCCGCCGGCGTACTGGGTCTGGCCGATGTGGATCTTGCCGGCCAGGAAGGTGCCGGCGGTCAGCACCACCGCCGCCGCATCGAAGCGCAGGCCGGTCTGGGTGACCACGCCGCGCACGCGCTCGCCGGCCACGATCAGTTCGTCCACGGCGGCCTGGAACAGGGTCAGGTTCGGCTGCGCCTCGACCAGGCGCCGGATCGCGCCGCGGTACAGGTTGCGGTCGGCCTGGCAGCGGGTGGCGCGCACCGCCGGACCCTTGGAGGCATTGAGCGTGCGCCATTGGATGCCGGCCAGATCGGCGGCATGCGCCATCGCCCCGCCGAGCGCGTCGATCTCCTTGACCAGATGGCCCTTGCCGATGCCGCCGATGGCCGGGTTGCAGCTCATCGCGCCCACTGTCTCCACGTTGTGAGTCAGCAGCAGGGTGCGCGCGCCGGCGCGCGCGGCCGCCAGCGCCGCCTCGGTGCCGGCGTGGCCGCCGCCGATCACGATGACGTCGTAGCGGTAGAAGGAAGCGCTCATCGGGAACTCGTCAGCCGGGGCCGCAGGGCCGGAATGGGGGCGCTCGCAGGGTCGCGAACGCCGGAAAGCGTGAATTTTAGCGTTTGGGTCACAGTTTGCGGATTCGGCCCTAAAGTTGGCACGCCATCTGCAGATAACCCTACTGCACCCAACGTGGCATTGCGTCAGGGGCGTACGACTGGAATTGGAACAGGGGCCAGTCACGCGCACGTTGGGGGAGCTGGGGGCCGGTAGTCGGGGGACTGCCGGCCCTTTTTTATGTCCGCGATTCGGCCCCGAAGCCAGCAACCGCAAGGCCCGAACGCGAAAAGCCCCGGCGAACCGGGGCTTTTCGTTTTAGGCGCCGACGCCCGACAGGGCCGGAACAGGGGGGATCCAGATTTCCCTGTCGGACATCGACATAGACAGTGGGGCGATCCCTAGCGGGTCATAAAGCGACGCAGGCGGTCACCCCGTACGACGTAGAGTGCGTCTTGTGCTTGCGTGAAATCAAGCACTTTCTTAGGGCTCTAATGTGCGCCGCGTCCCATTGCTGCGACCCAGATTGCCGGGTCGCGGCGCAGCCGGGCGTGGTGCCGCGGCCGGGCGCGGCGCGGCCGCCGGGCGGGGCTGCATCGACTGCGGGCGCGGACCGGCACTGGCCGCGTCCGGACGGCGCAGCCGGTCCATGTCGCGCCACGGCGCCTTGCCCCGGTCGCGCCCGCCGATGACGGGCGGCGGCGGCGGACGGTCCGGCGGGCGGCCATTGTCGTCGGGCCGCGGGCGCGGCGGCGGACGGTGGCGCGGCGGGCCGTAGTAGTCGCGGTCGCGGTAGTAGTAGGGGCCGCCATAGCCGTAGTAGCCATAGCCGTAGTAGCCGGCACCGTAGCCGTAGGGAACGGCGCCGTAGGGGTAGTAACCGTTGGAATAGCCGGCCGGATACCGGTATTCGACCGAGGGCGAGCCGCGGTAATAGCCGCCCTGGTCGCTGCCGGCGTAGTCGTAGGTGGCGCAGCCGCCCAGCGTGGCCAGCAGTCCAGCGGCCCAGATCAGGCGCATGTTCATGGCGATTCCTCTCCCAGAGGCTGACTGACAGGTTCTGCGCGTTGCATTGAATGCCCCCTTAACCCGCTTCGTCGTTGATTGAACGCTTAAGTCGCGCGCAACGGCGGCGCTGCGCCGGTAGCGGCGGCGGCGCGAGCCCATGCCGATACGTTAACCTTTCACACATGTTCTCATCTTCACTGCCCGTTTTCGCCGATGTGACGGCTGCGGCCGCGCGGCTGGCGCCGCATGCCCGGGTGACCCCGGTCCTGCGCTCGCAGGCGCTTGACGCCCTGACCGGCGCGAGCCTGCACTTCAAGGCCGAGCACCTGCAGCGCGGCGGCGCGTTCAAGTTCCGCGGCGCCTGCAACGCGGTATGGGCATTGAGCGAGGCGCAGGCCGCGCGCGGCGTGGTCACCCATTCCTCCGGCAATCACGGTGCGGCGCTGGCGCAGGCCGCGCGCACCCGCGGCATCGGCTGCCATGTGGTGGTGCCGGAGGGCGCGGTCGCGACCAAGCTGGCCAATATCGCCCGGCACGGCGCCACCCTGTGGCAGTGCGAGGCCACGATCGCCGCGCGCGAGGCACTGTGCGCGCAGGTGCAGCAGCAGACCGGCGCGACCCTGGTGCATCCCTATACCGACCCCGCGGTGATCGCCGGCCAGGGCACCGCGGCGCTGGAACTGCTCGGCGCCAGCGGCTCGCTGGACCTGCTGGTGGTGCCGGTCGGTGGCGGCGGCCTGGCCGCCGGCAGCCGTCTGGCGCTGTCGGTGCTGGCGCCGCATGCGCAGCTGCTGTTGGCCGAGCCGGCCGGCGCCGCCGACACAGCGCGTTCGCTGGCGGCCGGCGAACGCCGCCTGGACTTCGTCCCCGACACCCTCTGCGACGGCCTGCGCGGCACCCTGGGCGCGCCCAACTTCGCGCTGCTGCACGGCCACGCCGAGGCGATCGTGGTCGAGGACGCCGCGACGGTGGCGGCGATGCGCTTGCTGTGGCAGGTGCTCAAGCAGGTGGTGGAGCCCTCCTCGGCGATCGCGCTGGCGGCGGTGCTGGCGCAGCCAGAGCGCTTCGCCGGGCGCCGGGTCGGGGTGATCCTGTCCGGCGGCAACGTCGACCTGGATGCCTTGCCGTGGGGGACGGCTTGAAGCCGCGGCGACGGCGCGGCTGGCTGGGCTGGATCGGACGGCTCGGCGCCGTGCTGAGCCTGTGGCTGCTGGGCGTGGCGATCTACATCGTGTGGGTCGGCGACCGCGACCAGGCGGCGCCGGCCGACGCGATCATCGTGCTCGGCGCGGCCGCCTACGACGCCAAGCCCTCGCCGGTGTTCGAAGAGCGCATCCGCCACGGCCTGGACCTGTACCAGCGCGGCTACGCGCCGACCCTGATCTTCACCGGCGGCTTCGGCGGCAACGGCGCGCGCTTCGCCGAATCGCAGGTGGCGCGCCGCTACGCGCTGCGCCACGATGTGCCGGACGACGCGATCCTGATCGAGACCGTCTCGCGCACCACCCGCCAGAACCTGATCCAGGCGCGCGAACTGATGCGCGCCCACGGCCTGCACCGGGCGATCGTGGTCAGCGACCCGCTGCACATGGCGCGCGCGCTGCGCCTGTGCCGGGAGCTGCAGATCGACGCGCTGGCATCCTCGACCCCGAGCACCCGCTTCCGCAGCTTCCAGACCCGCTGGCGCTTCCTGGTGCAGGAGGTCTACTTCTTCCACCGCGACCTGGTGGCACCGGGCGCCTGAGCGCGCCCGGCCGCCGTATCATGGGTCTTCCGCATGGCAGAAGGTGGTGGCGATGAAGATCGACGGGACCCGTGAACAAGACCGCGCCATCGAACTGGTGCTGTCCTACTACGACGCGTTCAACCGCGGCGACTGGGCGGCCATGCTCGACAAGCTGACCGACGACGTCGCGCACGACCTCAACCAGGGCGCGCGCGAAATCGGCAAGGACACCTTCGCCGCGTTCCTGCAGCGGATGAACGCCAGCTACCGCGAACAGCTGCGCGACATCGTGGTGCTGGGCGGGCAGGACGGCCGCCGCGCCGCCGCCGAGTACGTGGTGCACGGCGAATACCACCACACCGACGAAGGCCTGCCGCCGGCGCGCGGGCAGACCTACGTGCTGCCGGGCGGCGCGTTCTTCGACATCCGCGACGGCAAGATCGCCCGGGTCAGCAACTACTACAACCTGCAGGACTGGATCGAGCAGGTTTCGGCCTGAGCGGTCGCACGCGCGGGCGCATGCTGCGGCCGAACTACGGCCGCCTGGCTGTCATGTAGGAGCGGCTTTTTAGCCGCGACAGGCGTTACCGTAACGCCCGTCGCGGCTAAAGCCGCTCCTACAGGTAGCGCATCCGGTTCTCGGCTCTTCCGAGTCCCGAGTCCCCGGTCCCCAGTCCCCAGTCCCCAGTCCCGCAGCGAAGCGTCGCCTCAATCGCCGCGGCGGCGGATCGGGATCGCCGACACCGGCACTGCGGCGATCTCGCTGCCGCCCTCGCGGATCGGCGCGCCCGGCGGCGGCGCCCAGGCGTGGGCATAGATCACTTCCCAACTGCTCGGCAGCTTGCCGTCGGCGTTGCGCAGCGTCTCGTAGGCGGCGCTGGCGGCGGCGAAGCGGCCGCGCCCGGTCAGCGTGTGGCGGCGCGCGTGCAGGGCGTTGGTCGCGCCGATCGCGCGCAGTTCGCGCATCAGCGCGCCGAGGTCGGGATAGGTGAGGGTGAACAGGTCGCGGTCCAGCACCGGGTCGCGGAAGCCGGACAGCATCAGCGCATCGCCGAACTGCGCGATCGGCGCGAAGCGGCTCACGTGCGGCGCTTCGCGGTCGGCTTGGGCGAACGCCTCGCGCAGTTCGATCAGCGTGTCCGGGCCGAAGCTGGAGCACAGCAGCAGGCCGCCGGGCTTGAGCACGCGGCGGAAGCCGGCGAACACCGCCGGCAGGTCCTCGACCCACTGCAGGCACAGGTTGCTGAAGATCACGTCGACGCTGTGCTCGGCCAGCGGCAGCGCGCGCGCATCGGCGCAGACCCTGCCGAACGGCTTCCACCAGCCGGCCTGGCGCTTGGCCTGGTGCAGCATCGGCAGCGCCTGGTCGAGCGCGATCACCTGCGCGCGCGGCCAGCGCTTCTTCATCGTCGCGGCGGCATGCGCCGGACCGCTGCCCACGTCCAGCACCACCTGCGGGACGCGATCGCCGAGATAGTCCAGCGACTCCAGCAGGCGCTTCTCGACCTCGTGCTGCAGGGCCGCGGCGGCGTCGTAGCTGGCGGCGGCGCGCGAGAACGCGCGGCGGATGTGGCGGGCGTCGAACGAAGAGGAATCCATCGGCGCATTATCGCTGGCCGCGGCGCGCAGCGGCCAGCCGCATTGCCGCAACCTGCGCAGTCATCGGCGCCATGCCGGCATTGCGACCAATCCGCCGATCGCGAACGATCGAGTCCCGAGTCCCGAGTCCCGAGTCCCGAGTCCCGGCCCTCAGAACGTCCCCGGATAGGCGCCGCCGTCGAGCAACAGGTTCTGCCCGCTGAGGTAGCCGGCCTGCGCGCTGCACAGGAACGCGCAGGCCGCGCCGAACTCGTCCGCGGTGCCGAAGCGCCCGGCCGGGATCTGCTGGCGTTTCTGCGCGGCCAGCGTTTCCACGTCGGTGCCGCTTTGCTGCGCGGCATGGGCGAAGTTGCCGCGCAGCCGGTCGGTGTCGAACTGCCCCGGCAACAGGTTGTTGATGGTGACGTTGTGCGCGACCGTGCGCCGCGCCAAGCCGGCGACGAAGCCGGTGAGCCCGGCGCGCGCGCCGTTGGACAGGCCCAGGCTGTCGATCGGCGCCTTCACCGACGAAGACGTGATGTTGACGATGCGGCCGAAGCCGCGCGCCTGCATCGCATCGACGGTGGCGCGGATCAGCGCGATCGGCGCCAGCATGTTGGCGTCCAGCGCGCGCAGCCAGTCCTCGCGTTCCCAGTCGCGGAAGTCGCCGGGCGGCGGGCCGCCGGCGTTGTTGACCAGGATGTCGACCTGCGGGCACGCCGCCAGCGCGGCGGCGCGGCCGCGCTCGGTGGCGATGTCCGCGGCCACCGCGATCACCTCGCCAGCGCCGGGCAACGCGCGCAGGCCGGCCGCCGCCGCATCCAGCGCGGCCTGCCCACGCGCCACGATGACCACGTTGACGCCTTCGCCAGCCAACGCCCGCGCGCACCCCAGGCCCAGGCCCTTGCTCGCGGCGCAGACCAGCGCCCATTTGCCGGCGATGCCGAGGTCCATGCAGACGCTCCAATTAAGGAAACCCCGATGATCGGGCATCGGCGTGGCGGCGGCCAGCGCGGTGGTGCGCCTGGCCGCGTCCTGCTCTTCTGTAGGAGGGGCTTCAGCCCCGACCGGGCCTTCCCGGCAAGGCCCGGTCGGGGCTGAAGC